>NZ_JBHXAW010000029.1:0-23714 GCF_042726645.1 Isoptericola sp. NPDC060257 | reverse complement strand
GGACCTCGCCCGCCTCGACCGCCAGCTCGACCTCCTGGAGGAACCGTGACCGACCGTGCCGTGGCGGGCGTCTTCGCCACCTGGACCGACCTGACCGTCGCCGGCGGGCCCGTGCGCCACTACCGCGCCGGCGACACCGGGCCGCCGGTGCTGCTGCTGCACGGCGGCATGCTCGACACGGCGGCAGGGGTGTGGCGCCATGTCGCGGGCGACCTCGCGGCGGACCACCGGGTGCACCTCGTCGACCTGCCGCGGCACGGTGGCAGCCGCCCGTGGGAGGGGCTGCTCGACGACGCGTTCTACCGCGCCTTCCTCGGCGACCTGCTGGACGCCCTCGGGCTGGAGCGCGTCGCGCTGGTGGGGCTGTCCCTGGGGGCCGGCGTCGCGGTGGGGTTCGCCCTGGACCACCCGGAGCGCGTGGACGCGCTCGTGGCGATCGGGCCGGGAGGCATCGGCCGGCGCCGCCGCGCCCAGCTGGTCACCTGGCTCGCGCTGCGCACGCCCGGCCTGCTGCGCCTCACCGGTCGCTGGCTGGCGCGGCGGCCCGCCGTGGTGCGCCGGTCGATGGCGGACAACCTCGTGGCAGGCGAGTCCACGGAGGGCTTCGAGGAGATCGTCGCGCTCGTCGTCCAGGAGGCTCGGGCGAAGGCGGCCCACGGGGAGCCCGCCCTGGACGACTGGATGGTCCGTGCCTACGGGCCGTTCGGCATGGCGCTCGACCACCTGCCCCGCCTGCCGGGGCTCCGGGTGCCGTCGCTGTGGGTCCGAGGCGACCGCGACCCGCTCGTCGGGCACGAGGAGCTGACCGCGGCCGCCGCGGCGGCCCCGGGCGCCCGCCTGACCACCATCCGAGACGCCGGCCACATCGTCACCTACGACCAGCCCGACGTGGCGTCGTCGCTGGTCAGAGGGTTTCTGGCAGCGTCCCGCGGAGGCGGTCCCGGGTAGCGGTACGAGACCTTCGCCCGGGTTGTCCACAGGGCGGACCCGGGCGATTGCCCGGGTCCCCTACTCTGGTGCCGCTTTCGCCGCCGATGAGGGCACCGACGAGAGGACAGATCAGTGTCGATCGACACGCTGGCGCCCGCCGACGCTGCCGCGCTCCTCGAGCACGAGGTGCGCGAGCTCGTGCGCCGTCGAGCCCTCGACCCCGTCCGCGACCGGGCCGGGCTGGAGCGCCTCGTCGCGGAGGCCTCCGCCGACTACACCGAGCGCGCCACGCGCGGCGTCGTCCCGGCGCTCGCGGACCCGCAGGGCACCGCGCGCGCCGTCGTCGACGCGCTCGGCGGACTCGGCCCGCTGCAGCGCTACCTCGACGACCCCGAGGTCGAGGAGATCTGGATCAACTCGCCCTGACCTGCTATAGCAGCAGGTCAGGGCGTTCTCATGCCTGGCGAGTCCGCAGGCCGTCCGCAGGAATCGCCTCGGAGACCAGGGCCGCCGTCGCTGCCCGCGTCTTGTCCTCCGCCGTGGGCCAGAGGTGGGAGTACGTGTTGAGGGTGACCGTGGCGCTCGAGTGTCCGAGGGCACGCTGCACCGTGACGACGTCGCAGCCCGCGGCGATCAAGCCCGAGGCGAAGAAGTGCCGCAAGTCGTGGTGTCGAATCCCCGTGACCCCGGCGTTTCGAGTGATGGCCGACCACCAGGCGTGCGCCGTCGTCGGGGGAACCGGGCCACTGGTGTTCCCGGCCATGACGAGCCACCCGTCCTGGGGAGTGCCGAACGTCTCGAGGTGCTGGGCGAGCATCTGCACGATCGAGTCGGGCAGGTAGACGTCACGCTCGGAGCCGTACTTGGGAGCCCGCTCGGCTAGTCCTCCGCCCTTCTTGCGCTGCACCTGGCGCGCGACGTGCAGGCGCCGGCGAAGAAAGTCGACGTCGTCCGCCTTCACGGCGGTCACCTCACCGAGCCGCAGCCCGGCGAACGCGGACAAGTAGACAAGGGGTCGACGGTACGGATCGGAGGCTTCGAGGATCGCGCCCACCTGCTCCGAGGTCGGGATCGTCATGGCAGCTTCCCGGCGACGCTGACGGGGGAGTGCGATGCCCACAGACGGATCGACGACGATGAGCCGGTCACGGATCGCGGCCTTGAATGCCGCGCGGACCCCGTTCATCCTCGAGGCGACCGTCGTGGGCGCGAGACCCTTTGACGTCATCACCTTCACCCAGCTCTCGAGGTGCGACGGACGGATGTCCTTGAGGGGCACGTCCCCAAACGTCACCGAGCGCCGGGTGAGGTCCATCGCCGTGTGCGTGGTGTCTTCCCAAACCTGGCGGCTGGACCAGTCGCGCCACCACGAGTCGAACGTGGTGCGCCCTGCCTTGGGGTCGGCGTAGGTGCCCGTGACGATGGCCGCAGTGACCTCGTCTAGCCACCGCTGAGCGTCAAACTTCCGCCGGAAGTGCTTGGCGTGCTCCTTGCCCGCAGCGTCGCGGTAGCGAGCCCGCCAGGCCCCGTCAGGGCGCTTCGTGACCGATGCCATGATGGCAGGTCAGGCAATCGTCAGCGGAGGAGACAGCGGAGGGCGATCCGGGAGACCGCGGTGCTGATAGGTGCCGTCACCCATGTCTACCAACTCGCCCGTGTCGAACAGCTCCGAGACGAGTGCGTTGGCGATTGCCTGCATCTGTTCGACGCTCGCGCCGTCGTACCCCTCCAGAGCCTGCACGTGCTCCGCATCCTTGCTCGCGGCATACTCCGCAACGCGTTGCGCGACGCGGTCGGGGTATCCATCGACCGTTACGTCCGGCTGGCCGAGCTCCGCCAGATTCTCCCACTCGAACGCCTTCGCGTGATTGACCACCCTGAAGATCAGATTCAGCGCGGTCACCAGCTCCCTGCGAGCAGCAACGAGGTTCGAATGCGCATCCATCTGCATGTCCTGCATCCGGTGTCGCTCGTCCTCGACCAGCTCAAAGATGCTGCTCTCCAGCGCCGTTGCGATCAGGTCGAGCTGCGCCACCCGTAGCGACCGCGAGCCGTTCTCGATTCGCGTCAGTGCTGTCGTGTCGATCTGCCAGCCAGCCGCGCGGAGCCGATTGGCAAGCTCACGCTGTGTCAGGCCTCGGTTTTCGCGAACCTGGCGCACGTTTCTCCCGACCCGCTCGTCGGTGGTCAGCGGCTCACTTAGCGAATCTGTCATGCAGAGCAGGCTACATGTGCTTGACAGCAGGCGTCCAGTGGTGTTGAGTTTGTTGTGGCCGACAGACTGGCTGTCGGAACTGACAGATCGCTGGAGGGGCTATGAACGACCTGATGCGGACGGAGGACGTCTCGCGTGAGACCGGCATCGCGGCAGCGACTCTCAGGTTTTGGAGGTTCCAGGGGACCGGACCGCGTAGCGCCAAGCTCGGGCGGCGAGTCGTCTACCGGCGTAGCGACGTCGAGGCGTGGATAAACGAGCAGTTCGAGACTGCCGACGCGCGGAGGTCCGCTTGACCTCAACGACGAAGGACCGCCCCGCGGCAACGGGACGGTCCCTCAAGCCCGAGAGCGGCGGCAACCGCTCACAAGCAGATGCAGCACCCACGAAGGGGTACGACATGTTCACCCAGCAGTCTAGCTACGCCACCGCCGAGCTTCGTTCTACGACGGGCACCGCGCCCATCAAGTTCCAGCGGAACGGCGGCGAGGACGTCCTCGTCACGCTCGAAGACGGATCGGCCCAGCTGTACGACCGCCGCAACCTGCTTCTTGCAGTGCTCGGGTTCTACGAGGACGACGGCGAGCCCACCGCCGAGCAGATGGTCGTCGTCGCTCGTGCGCTCGGGCTCAGGGGCGCCGAGGTCGTCCCTGACGAGCCCTGGCGCATCACCTGGGCACCGCCTCTGGATGGCATCCCTGACGACATCCCGCTCGATTCGCCGGACGCATTCACGGGCATTAGCTGGGACGACCCGTCCACCTGGCCCTCCGACGCCCGGCTGGACGGTTGATCGCCAGCGTCAGAGCCGAGACGCGGACGACAACAGCAGAGGGGAGGTCGGCATGGTGAAGATCCCGGAGGACCGTCAGAACTTCGGCCGGTTCGAGTGGGAGCGAGTGCTCCGCCGTGCTGACCTCCCGTACACGGTCAAGTGCATGGGTCTGATGATCGCGACCTACGCGAGCGCCGACGGTGGCGACATGTTCCCCGGTCGGGAACGGCTAGCCGCAGAGGCCGGCCTCAGCCCCCGGCAGGTGAGCCGACACCTCGACGCCCTCCGGGACGCCAAGCTGCTCACAGTCACCAGGATGCACAACCGCCAGGCGGGGCGCGCCGACGAGTACGCGCTGACCGTGCCTCTGGACCCGATCGCGCTCAACCTCCTCGACCCTGAAGAGCTGACCCGGCCGGGTGACTACGTGACATCAGTGTCCGCACTAGGTGACACCAGTGACGCACTACGTGACACGGATGACGTCACTAGGGGACATGAGCGTCACCCCACCACATCAGTACCACTCATGGACAAACCAAATATCAATCATGCGTCGTCGTCACCCTCCGTAACGCACGCGCACGTGCGCGAGGACAACGACCGCGACGGATTGATGATCCATCTCCCCACCACCGAGCCGAACAAGGACGAGCGGTACGCGCTGGCCTACCGCTACCTGACGACCGAGTACAGGGGCGACATGCACACGGCAGTCGCTGAGTGCCAGGCCGCCTGCGACCACCCCAGTACGACAGACGCGGTGATCCACGTCGTCGAGCAGGTCGCACCCCACATCTTCGCGGCCAACGCCGCATGACCAAGGAGACCCACATGACCTACACCGACGAGCAGATCGAGCAGGCAGTGAACGGCTCACGGGATGCCCTGGCCCGACGCCTGCGAGCACTGGCGAAGCGCGCCTTCGGCTTCGACCTGCAGTCCATCGAGGCGATGCACGAAGCACTCGACCAGTTCCGCGACGGACAGCGCGGGCGGCTCGAGCATGGTCCCGAGACCCTGGCCGCCGAGGTCGAGAAGTGGAAGGCCCTGGCTCGGAAGTGGGAGTACCGGGCCAAGGAGAACCACGAGCGCGTGCTGGCCCTCGAGCTCGAGCTGCGGCAGGTGCGACGCGCGGAGGCCGAGTGACCTACCGCGCGTGCGTCGAGTGTGGTGAGCCGAGCCCTGAGTCCAGGTGCCCGGCTCACCAGCTTGCCGAGCCCGTGAAGCAAGCAACCGCGGCACGCGGCTACGACCATGCCTGGCGACTGCTCAGCGAGCGTGCTCGTCGACTGCAGCCGTTCTGCTCCGACTGCGGCACGACGGAAGACCTCACCGTCGACCACCTGCCTATCGCGTGGGAGCGGAAGGCAGCGGGTAAGCCGATCCGCCTTTCCGACGTAGATGTGGTGTGCCGACGACACAACGCCATTCGAGGAAAGGCGCGTCCCGGTAGCACCAGGGGGGAAGGGCTTCGACCGCTCCGAGACGACCCCGCAGGTAAGGCATCAAGCCAGTTACACATCCGGTCACAGAAAGGCGGTGAAGCATGAGGGCAGGTCCCAAGAAGGCGGTAACCGCTGAGCCTCTGGACTTTTCCCACCTGGGGCCGGTCGGGTGGAAGCGCGTGGATGCGTTCGCCAAGGAGTACCTGCAGGTGCCGAAGGGCGAGGGCGCGAAGACGCCTTTCCGTCTGCGGAAGTGGCAGCTCGATATCGTGCGCGGGCTGTACCCGATGCGCGGTCAGCGTCCGCGTCAGGGTCTTCTCTCTCTGCCTCGAGGCAACGGGAAGACGGCGCTCGCGGCCGTGCTGGGCGTCTACGGCTTGTTCGCGGACGATGTCGAGTCTGCTCAGGTGCTCGTCGTCGCCAGTGACGAGCGGCAGGCCGGGCACGTCTTCAAGGCCGCCGTCCGCATGATCGAGCTGAACCCGGTCCTGGCGGACCAGTGCCAGATGTACCAGGACCGCATCGTCGTGCCGAACACGAACAGTGAGTTCCGTGTGCTGCCGGCGACGGTGGACTCGCTGCAAGGCTGGGACCCGTCGCTCATGATCGTGGACGAGCTGCATGTTGTCACAGAGGACGTGTGGAACGCCGTGACGTCCGCAGCGGGCAAGCGGCGCACCTCGCTCACCCTGGCGATCTCCACGCCCTCAGACACGCCCGAGAGCATCATGTGGTCGCTCGTGGAGCACGGCCGCCAGGGCGACGACCCGGCGTTCTTCTTCAAGGAGTACGCGGCTCCTGAGGGCTGCGCCAAGGACGACGTCAAGGCGTGGAAGATCGCCAACCCGGCGCTCGGCGACTTCAAGTTCATCGACGCGATGAAGGCGACCATGCGCACGACCCGTGAGCCCGCGTTCCGGCGCTACCAGCTCGGGCAGTGGGTCGGTCAGGCGGAGACGTGGCTGCCGTGGGGCCAGTGGGACGCCTGCAGCGACCCGACCCGCGAGGTCCGTGACGGGGAGCGCGTTGTGCTGGCGTTCGACGGATCCGCGTCGGGCGACTCGACGGCCCTCGTTGGCTGCACGGTCGACGACCCGCACCTGTTCGTCGTGGACGTCTGGGAGAACCCGGGTGACCGAGGTTGGCGTGTCCCGCGCGGGCAGGTCGACACGGCCGTCATCTCCGCGTTCGAGCGGTACGACGTCGTGGAGCTGGCCGCCGACCCGTGGGGCTGGCGGTCCGAGCTCGAGTCGTGGTCCAAGAAGTTCGGCGAGAAGCGCGTCGTCGAGTACAACACCGCCTATGCCGGCCGAATGGCCCCGGCTACTGACCGTCTTTACCAGGGCACGGCCACGAAGACCGTGACTCACGACGCTGATACCCGACTTGCTGCGCACGTTGCCAATTGCAAGGCGAAGTCGACTTCTCAGGGCGACCTCGTGACAAAAGACAAGCGCGGTTCATCTCGCAAGATTGATGCTGCCGTGGCCGCTATTGTTGCTTTCGATAGGGCCGCGTTCCATTCCAACAAGGTGACCCGCAAGCGCGCGGTCTCCTTTCGATAGGAGTTCACATGACCGATATCCTCAAGGCCCTTCACGACAAGCTCGACGCGACCGGCCCGAAGCTGGCGCGGCTCGATTCGTACTGGAACGGCGAGCAGCCTGCCGCTTTCCTGTCTCAGGCGTCGAGGGAGGCGTTGGGCGACAAGTTCCGGATGCTGTCCGTCAACTTCCCCCGGCTCGCAGTGGAGGCGCTGGCGGAGCGGCTGCGGGTGACCGGCTTCCGCATCGACGGCCCGGACAGCGAGCCCGACGCGGCCCTCTGGTCGATCTGGCGTCGCAACCGGCTCGAGGACGCCGCTGCTCAGGCCCACACCGACGCGCTCGTGTACGGGCGCTCGTTCGTCATCGTGTGGGCAGGCGCGAACGGCCAGCCCCTCGTCACGGTCGAGTCTCCGCGCCAGGTGGCCGTCCTGCGGGACCCGGCGACCCGTGAGGTCACCGCGGCACTCAAGCGGTGGGTCGCCGGTGGGCAGGGCCACGCGGTCCTGTACGGGCCGGACCGGATCACGCGGTACGTCAGCAAGGGTGGCGTCGTGGACGGCGGCAACCTGCCGACGACCGGCTGGGACGTCGTGAGCGAGGTGCCGAACCCGCTGGGCGTCGTGCCCGTGGTCCCGGTGGTGAACCGCGGACGTCTCCTGGACGTGGACGGGGTGTCCCACATGGACGACGTGCTCGACCTGTCGGACGCGCTCAACAAGCTGGTCCTCGACATGCTCGTAACGTCGGAGCACTACGCCCGGCCTCGCCGCTGGGCGACCGGCCTCGAGGTCATCGAGGACGACGAGGGCAACCCCGTGAAGCCGTTCAGCGTGGCGCTCGACGACGTCTGGCAGTCCGAGGACCCGGCGACGAAGTTCGGGCAGTTCGAGGCGACCGGACTGGGCGGGTACACGGACGCCGCCGCGATGCTCACCCAGCAGATCGGCGCGATCACCGGCCTGCCCCCGCACTACCTCGGTCTCAACGGTGACCAGCCTCCGAGCGCCGACGCGATCCGCTCGGCTGAGGCGTCGCTGGTCTCTCGGGCCTACGCGCTGCACCGCACGTTCGGGCAGGCATGGGCCGACGTCGCCCGCCTCGTCGTGGCCGTGCGCGACGGCTCGGACCCGTTCGCGCTGGACGTCGAGACCGTGTGGAGCAACCCGGAGACTCGCACGGTGGCTCAGGCCGCTGACGCCGCCGCCAAGCTCGCCGGCATCGGTGTCCCGCTGCCTGTGGTCCTGGCGGACCAGCTCGGCTACACGCCCGCCCAGGTTGACCGCGTGCGCCAGGCGATCCGCACGACCGCGCTCGACTCCGCTGCCGTCGACCTGCAGGAGCTGACCGCGTGACGTTCCGGGACCAGCTCACCAAGCTGAGCGCCGCGACCGAGGCGAAGGTGCTCGCCATCTTCGCGGCGTTCAGCGAGGGGACCCTGACCTACGACGAGGCCGTGGCAGGTATCGCGGCCGTCGTCGTGAAGGGCAACGCACGCGCCGTGGCCCTCGCGGATCTCGCACTCGCCGCGAACCTGATGACGGCCCTCAGGAAACCCGTGGCAACCCTGGGGCTGTCCGTGGAGCCCGGCGAGCCGAAGCGGCTGCACAAGGCCGCTGGGACGCTCCTGGCGGTCGCTGCGGTCACCCCGGAGCGCGTGGCACGACTGGGCCGTGCCGAGCCGCTGGCGGCCGGGCAGCGCGCTTTCTCGACGGCCGTGGGCCACCACCCGGAGATCGTCGGCTGGGTCCGCACCGTCTCCGGCACGGCGTGCGAGCTGTGCCGCGACTGGGCGGCCGGCGGGCGCGTCTTCGGCGTCGACTCCCAGATGTTCCACCACCCCGGGTGCTCATGCACCCAGACCATCGTCACCCACTGAGAGGACAAGTCATGGCGACTGACACCACCACCCCCGAGCAGGACGAGACCACCGAGCCCGAGACCCCGGAGGCCCCCGAGATCGAGCAGCCCGAAGTTGAGGCACCCGAGGAGGCCGAGCCCGAGACGTTCCCGCGGGACTACGTCGAGAAGCTGCGCCAGGAGTCCGGGAAGTACCGCCAGAGGGCCGCGAAGACCGACGAGTTGGCTCAGCGCCTCCACACCGCTCTCGTGGCCGCTACGGGCCGCCTGGCAGACCCGTCGGACCTGACCTACGACGAGGCCCACCTGGACGACACTGAGGCGCTTGAGGGGGCGATTTCTGAGCTCCTGTCTAGGAAGCCGCACCTGGCCAGCCGTAGGGTCACGGGAGACGTTGGGCAGGGCGCGTCGAGCGTCAGTGACGACGTCAGCCTCGCCAGAATCCTCCGGGCAGGGGCCAACTGAGACAAGGGAGTCTGACGATGTCCAAGTTCATCATCAACGAAGGAATGTTTGACCCCGTGCCAAAGAAGGAGGTTGAGGCAAACACCTACGAGGAAAAGGGCAGCTTCACCGAGTTCTACGACGGCAGCGGCCACCTCGTGTTCTCGATTCGCACCGACAGCCTGTTCACCATTCGGAGCGAGTAGATAGCCATACCCCTATGGGGTATAGTGGAGGGCGTCGGGTCTGGTACCCGGCGCCCTCTGCTCGTGGGCCTGGTGTCCGAGAAGCGATCCGTTTCCGTGACACCTTCAAGGAGAACCCTCATGGCTGTTTCCGCCCCCGAGCTCACCACCGAGCAGGTCCAGTCGATCCTCGTCAAGCCGCTCGAGGCCGCGTCGACGTTCCTCGCCGCCGGCCCCCGCATCTTCGACACCCCCGGCCGCCCCGTGCGCATCCCGAAGATGGGTGCCGCCACCGCGCCGACGTTCGTCGCGGAGAACGGCGTGATCGGTGAGGTCGACCCGGACTTCGACGAGATCGAGCTTCTGCCCTCGACGCTCAAGTCCGTCAAGACCATTACCCGCTTCTCGAACGAGCTGGCCCGCCAGTCCGTCGTGAGCCTGGACGCCGCGCTCAAGGACCGCCTGGTGTCCGACGTCGCGAGCGTCCTCGACAAGACGTTCTGGGGCGTGGGCAACGGCACGTCGGCGACCCTGCCGCGTGGCATCCGGAACTACGCCGGGCAGTCCACCGCCGCGACCGCCGGCGCCGTCACCCTGGACGACCTGCACGACGCCTGGGCGCTGGCGCTGAGTGCGAACGTCAACCTCGCCGGCCTGCGCTGGGCGATGACCCCGGCGACGTTCTCGAGCCTGCGCAAGCTCAAGGACGGCTCGCAGCGGTACCAGCTGCAGCCCGACCCCACGGCCGACGGCGTGTTCCGTCTCCTGGGCGCGCCGGTCACCATCACGCCGTACGTCGGTCAGGGCGGGTCGGAGCACATCGTGCTCGCGGACTTCTCCCAGATCGCCGTCGCGCGCGACCTGGCCCCGTCCGTCACCGTCCTGACCGAGCGGTACGCGGACTACGACCAGCAGGCCCTCCGCGTGGTGGCCCGCTACGACGTCGCACCGATGAACGATGACGCCGTCGTGACCATCCCGGTGACGGCCGCCTGATGCCGGCTCCCAGCGCCGAGCAGGTCGCTGGGTACCTGGGCAAGGCTGACGAGGTCGCCATCGTCAGCCTTGCCCAGCAGCATCTACCCATCGTCACTGCCTTCGTCCGGGCCTACGTGCGCGGCAACGGCTTCGCAGACAGCGAGCCGAACGCCGACCTCGAGGCCGTCATCGTCTCCGCGTGCGCGCGCCTCACCGCCAACCCCGAGCAGGTCAGCCGCTACCAGACGGCCGACTACGCGGAGAACCCCGCCGTGCTCCACGGCTTCACGCTGCCCGAGCTGGCGATCCTGCACCTCTACCGCCGGAGGACCGCGTGACGACCGTGGTAGACCTCGACTACACCGCACCCGGTGTCGCTAGCGGAGACCTCGCCAACTGGTCGGGAGCGATGCAGCGACTCGCGGGCACGTCACCGCTGTGCCTGCTCTTGCGCACCTCCAACCCCGGCGAAGCGGCATCGCGGACGGTAACGGGACTGACTGTCGGCGACACCTACACCGTCTCCGTGGTCGTGACCGGCTTCGACTACCCGGACGAGCTCGGGGACTGGACCGTCACAGTCGAAGGACAGTCGGTCAACCTCGCCGTCGGCACCGCGTCCGTGGACTTCACCGCCAGCGCCGAGACCGCGACCCTGACGTTCACGACCGACACCGACACGTCATGGGGCATCGCAGATGCATACCTCACGGCCCTCGTCGTTGGCGGACCTGACGGGCCAATCCCCGGCGCGATCACGGTCACGGGCACGACCTCGCACCTGCACGACGAGGTCGACATCGTCGGGGATGGAGACGTCACCCTGGCGACCCTGCCCGCCTATGTCGGTTACCAGACCGCAGGCATCGACAACAGCGAGGACGGGCGCACCGCGTTCCTTGAGTCGCTGCGGGTGATCCTCCCGGCCTGCTCCTTCGACGCGGTGAACCACCGCATCCGGTGGCGCGGTCAGCTCTACCAGAGCGCCGGTCCCGAGATGCTGCGCCGGCGACGTGGAAGGGACCTCACGCTCACCGTCCCTATCAAGCTCGTCACGGGCTAACTGAGACATCCTCAGTCCGCAGAGAGTCCGCAAGAGGTCCGCAACGGTCACGATCTGGCCGTTGCGGGCCAACGCGGGAACGGCAGAATTCCAACGGTCCTGGCACTAGTCGGTACCGGCCATCGCTCGGCGGGTCGTTCTGGATCAACTCTCCCGCCAAGGTGTTCGTCGCCCGGCGCGGCGTCCCCGAGCTCACGACGACGATCCTCACCGCCGTCCAGGTGCGCGACCTCGTGGAGCGGATGCTCAAGGCGTCCGGCCGCCGCCTCGACCTGAGCAGCCCGTTCGTCGACGCCTCGCTCCCGGGCGGTGAGCGCCTGCACGTGGTCATCCCCGACGTCACGCGCGAGCACATGGCCGTCAACATCCGCAAGCACCTGGTGCGCGCGGACCACCTCGACCACCTGGTGCGGCTGGGCTCACTCACCACCCACGCGGCCGCCTTCCTCGACGCCGCGGTGCGCGCCGGGCTGAACGTGCTCGTCTCGGGCGCGACCCAGGCGGGAAAGACGACGATGCTCAACGCCCTCGCCGGCTCGATCCCCGCGGGGCAGCGCGTGATCTCCTGCGAGGAGGTCTTCGAGGTGCGCTTCGCCGCCCGCGACCACGTGGCCATGCAGTGCAGGCAGCCCAGCCTGGAGGGCACCGGCGAGATCCCGCTGCGCCGGCTGGTCAAGGAGGCGCTGCGGATGCGACCGGACCGCATCGTCATCGGCGAGGTGCGCGAGGCAGAGAGCTTCGACATGCTCGTGGCGCTCAACGCCGGCATCCCCGGGATGTGCACCGTGCACGCGAACTCGGCGCGCGAGGCGGTCACGAAGATGTGCACGCTGCCGCTGCTCGCGGGCGAGAACGTCTCCGACCGCTTCGTCGTCCCGACGGTGGCGTCGGCGATCGACCTGGTGGTGCACCTGGACGTCGCCGCGGACGGCGCGCGACAGGTCCGGGAGGTCGTGGCCGTCACGGGACGCGTCGAGGGGGACCGGGTCGAGACCGCCGGGATCTTCCACCGCCTGCCCGCCGAGCAGGGCGGCGACCTGGTGCGGGGCGACGGCTTCCCGCCCGGCGAGGAGCGCTTCGCGCGCGCCGGCGTCGACGTCCGGGCGCTGCTGGCCGGGGGCCGCTGATGGGCGTCGTCGTGGGGCTGCTGCTCGGTGCCGGCCTGGCGTGCGTGTGGCTGTCGTGCTGGGAGGCGCCCGCACGCCCGCGGCGTCGTGCCGGGCGGTCCGCGGCCGTCCAGGACCTGCTCGTCCAGGCGGGGGCTCCGTCGGTGACCCCGGCCGCGCTGTGGTGGCTCAGCGCGGCGGCGGGCGTCGTCGTGCTGCTCGCCGGGCTGGCGCTGACCCGCTCGCCCGCCATCGCGGCCTGCTTCGCGCTGATGGCGGCCGCCGCGCCCGAGCTGCTGGTGCGGGTGCGGGCCAGGAAGCGGCGACGGGACCTGCGCGAGGTCTGGCCCGAGGTGGTCGACCACCTCGCGTCGGGCGTGCGGGCCGGGCTCTCGCTGCCGGAGGCGGTGGCACAGCTGAGCGAGCGCGGGCCGGTGGAGCTCCGCGAGCCGTTCGCGCGGTTCGCGGCGGACTACCGCGCGACCGGGCGGTTCGGGGAGTGCCTCGACCTGCTCAAGGCGCGGCTCGCCGACCCGGTGGCGGACCGGATCGTGGAGGCGCTCCGGCTGACGCGCGAGGTGGGCGGCACGGACCTGGGCCGCCTGCTGCGCACCCTGTCGTCGTTCCTGCGCGAGGACGCGCGGACGCGGGGCGAGCTCGAGGCGCGGCAGTCGTGGACGGTCAACGGCGCCCGGCTCGCGGCCGCCGGCCCCTGGGTGGTCCTGGCGTTCCTCGCGACGCGGCCGGAGACGGCGCAGGCGTACAACTCGGCGGCGGGGGTCGCGGTCCTCGCGGCGGGGGCGGCCACGTCGGTGCTCGCGTACTGGCTGATGCGTCGGATCGGGCGGCTGCCCGAGGAAGGCCGGGTGCTGCGATGACGGTCCCCGGCGTCTCCGGCGTCGGCGCCGTCGTGGGGCTGCTCGGTGGCCTCGGCCTCCTGCTCGTGATCTCGCGGATCCGTGCCCGCCGGGCGACCCTCGACGAGCGCCTGGCCCCGGCGCTGCGCCCTCGTGACGCCACGTCCGGCCTGCTCCGCGAGCAGCCCGTCCACACCCCGTTCCCCGTGGTCGAGCGGCTGCTCGCTCCCTGGGTCGCGGACGCCGCGCACTGGTTCGAACGGCTCGGGTCGTCCCGCGCGGACGTGCGTCGGCGGCTCGACCGCGCGGGCTGGCGCGAGAGCGTCGAGGGGTTCCGGGCGCGGCAGGTCGTCTCGACGGCGCTGGGGCTCGCGGGCGGGCTCGTGCTCGCGCTGCTCCTCGCCGCGACGCGCGGGTCCGCACCGGTCCCGCTGGCGGCGCTCGTGCTGCTGTGCGGCGCCGGCGGGTTCGTCCTGTGCGACCAGTGGCTGAGTCGCGCCGTCCACCGGCGCGAGGAGCGGATGCTCGCCGAGTTCCCGACCGTCGCCGAGCTGCTCGCCCTGGCCGTCACGGCGGGCGAGGGGCCGGTGCCCGCTCTCGAACGGGTCGCCGCCACCGCCCGAGGCGAGCTGTCCGGCGAGATCTCCACGATGCTCGCCGACGTCCGCGCCGGGGCGCCCATCGCGGGCGCCCTCACGGCCATGGCGGACCGGACCGGGCTGCCGTCGCTCACCCGCTTCGCCGAGGGCGTCGCCGTCGCGCTGGAGCGCGGCACCCCGCTCGCCGACGTGCTGCGCGCACAGGCGCAGGACGTGCGTGAGTCCGGGCGCCGGGCCCTCATGGAAGCAGGTGGCAAGAAGGAGGTCGCGATGCTCGTGCCCGTGGTCTTCCTCATCCTGCCGATCACCGTCGTCTTTGCCGTCTTCCCGTCCCTCGCCACCCTGCAGATCGGGTTGTGAACGTGCGCGCCGACATCCGACCTCGCCGCCTCCGCGCGGTGCCACCGAAAGGACCGACCATGCACGACAAGACGCACGACGAGAACGACAACCTGCCGCCCGGGCGCCCTGATGCCGATGACCCGGAGCGCGGCGACGTGCCGGGCTGGGTGCTCGTGACGCTGATGACGGCAGGGCTGGTCGTGGCGCTGTGGGCGATCGCGGGCCCGCTACTCGAGGACACGTTCACGCGGGCGATCACGAGCGTCACGGGTCCGTGACGTGGCGATCGGCCGGCTGCACCACCTGATCATCGACTGCCCGGACCCGCGGGGCCTCGCGGAGTTCTGGTCGGCCGTGCTCGGCCAGGACGTGACGTACGCGGACGACGACTTCGTCGTGGTGGCGCGCAGCGACCGGCACTCCGGCCTCGCGTTCCAGCGTGCCCCGCACCACCAGGCACCGGACTGGGGCGACCCGGCACGGCCGCAGCAGATGCACCTGGACGTCATGGTCGACGACGTGGCGGACGCGCACGCACGCGTGCTCGCGCTCGGTGCCCGTCGGCTCACCGCCGCCGCGCCGGGCGCGGGGGAGGGCGACGTGTACGCCGACCCCGCCGGTCACCCGTTCTGCCTCATCCCGCGTCCCGGTTGGGCGCCGCCGGTCGAGGAGGGCAGCACGTGACGGCACCGGCCGTGCCCGCGCCTGTCACCTCGGCGCCTGCCACGTCTGCGCCTGCCACGTCTGCGCCTGCCACGGGGCGGGACGGCGAGCGGGGATCCGCCGTCGCGGAGTTCGTCATGGTGTCCGCACTGGTGCTCGCGCTGTTCCTCGCCGTGGTGCAGGTCGCGCTGGCGATGCACGTGCGCGCGCTCGCGATCGACGCCGCCGCGGAGGGTGCGCGCGTGGCCGCGCGCGCCGACCGCGACCTGGCGAACGGTGCCGCCCGGACGCAGGAGCTGCTGACCGCCGCGCTCGGGTCCCGGTACGCCGACGACGTCTCGGTGCGCCGCGCCGTGCAGGACGGCCTCGACGTCGTGGAGGTGACGGTGCAGGTGCCGCTCCCGGTGGTCGGCCTGATCGGACCGTCCGGGGTGCTCACGCTCCAGGGCCACGCGCTGGAGGAGGCGTGAGCGCGCCGGGGCAGCGGTCGTCGCGCGGGCAGCGGGCGCAACCGGGACAGGAGCCCGAGGGGCCCGACCCCGAGGCGGGCGCCGCGCTGGTGGAGTTCCTCGGCACGGCGGTGCTGCTCCTGGTGCCGCTGGTGTACCTGGTGCTCACGGTCGCGCAGGTGCAGGCCGGGGCGTTCGCCGTCGAGGGCGCGGCGCGGGAGGCGGGCCGGGCGATGGTGACGGCCGACTCCTCCGCGTCGGGCGCGGAGCGGGCCCGGGCGGCGGCCGGGATCGCGTTCGGCGACCAGGGCTTCGCCGTCGCCGACGGTTCCGTGTCCCTGGAGTGCTCGGCCGACCCGTGCCTCACGCCGGGAGCGACGGTGGGGGTGCGGGCACGGCTGGCGGTGCCGCTGCCGTTCGTGCCCGAGGCGCTGCGCGGCTGGCTGCCGCTGGAGATCCCGGTCGCCGCGACGCACGTCGCGACGGTCGACGAGTACGCGACGGCGCGGTCGTGACCCGGCGACGCCCGCAGGGCGGCACGCAGGCCGGGCCCGGACCGGAGGACGGCCGGATCATGCTGCTCACGGCCGGCGTGGTGGCGTTGGCGCTGATGCTGGTCGGCACGGTGGCGTCGGCGACCGCCGTGCACCTCGACCGCAAGCACCTCTACGACCTCGCGGACGCCGTCGCGGCCGACGCGGCCGACGCCGTGCCCCCGGAGCGGTTCTACGACGGCACGGCGTCCTCGCAGGGGGAGGCCGTGCTCACGCTCACCGACGCCGACGTCGAGGAGTCGGTGCGCGACTACCTCGCCGCGCACCCGGGGGAGGCGCAGGGGCTCGACGGCCTGCGCCTCGTGGAGGCGACGTCGGCGGACGGGCGGACGGCGCAGGTCGGGCTGGCGGCCACGTCGCGCCCGCCGCTGCTGCGGTGGTTCACGGACGCGTTCGGCGGCGGGTTCACCGTCGCCGCGACGTCGTCCGCCCGCGCGGGCTGAGCCCCACGGGCGGCTCGCGGTGGCTCCGCGAGAGGCCACCGGCGGAGTGTGGAACTTCCCACACCACAAAAGGCGCATCCAAGATTCCGATTTCGCTAGCCTGCGGGTGTGCAGCTCACCGCCTTCACCGACCTCGGCCTGCGGATCGTCATGCGCCTCGCCGTGCTCGACGCCGAGCGGACGGCGACGACGCGCGCGCTCGCCGAGCAGCTGAACGTGCCGGCGACGCACGCCGCGAAGGTCGTCACGCGGCTGGGCCACCTCGGCGTCGTCGAGGCCCGCCGCGGCCGGGCCGGGGGGCTGCGCCTCGCGGACGGCGCTCGCGACCTGTCCGTCGGGTTCGTCGCGCGCGCCCTCGAGGGCGACGGCGAGGTCGTCGAGTGCGAGGGCGCGAACCCGTGCCCGCTGCGCGGCGGCTGCCGGCTGCGCGGGGCCCTCGCCCGCGCCCGCGAGGCCTTCTTCGCGGCCCTCGACCCGGTGACGATCGCCGACGTCTCCGCCGCACCCACCCGGGACCTGCTGCTCACCATCGGTGCGCGCCCGCCCGGCTGACGTCCGCGCCGGGCGCACCCGCCCGCACGTGGAGACCCCCGAAGGAAGAGACAGGAGAGTCACGCATGCTCACCCCCGAGTCCGCCGTCGTCGTCCGCGCCACGCTGCCCGCGATCGGCGGAGCGATCGGCGACATCACGCCGATCTTCTACCGGCGCATGTTCGCCGCGCACCCCGAGCTGGAGCGCGACCTGTTCAACCGGGGCAACCAGGCCCGCGGCGACCAGCAGCGGGCGCTCGCCGGGGCCATCGCCGCCTACGCGACCCTCCTCGTCGACGACGGCCCGGACCCGCGCGCCGTCCTGGCCCGGATCGCGCACAAGCACGCCTCGCTCGGGATCCTCCCGGAGCAGTACCCGATCGTGCACGAGCACCTGTTCGCCGCCATCGTCGAGGTGCTCGGCGACGCCGTCACGCCCGAGGTCGCGGCGGCGTGGGACGAGGTCTACTGGGACATGGCCGACGCGCTCGTCGAGATCGAGCTCGGGCTGTACGCCGAGGCGGGGGTGGCGCCCGGCGACGTCTGGCGCACCGTCTACGTCCGCCGTCGGGTGCAGCAGTCGCCCGACACGATCTCGCTCGAGCTCGTCTCCTCGGACGGCGCCCCGCTCCCCGTCGCACGCCCCGGGCAGTACGTCTCGGTGGCCGTCACCCTGCCCGACGGCGCGCGGCAGATCCGCCAGTACAGCCTCACGGGCGCCGGGTCGCCCGGCGCCTGGGCCGTCTCGGTGAAGGCGATCCTCCCCGGGCTCGACCCGGCGGGGGTCACGCCCGCCGGCGAGGTCTCCAACCACCTGCACGACAACGTCTTCGAGGGCGACGCCCTCGAGGTCTCGACCCCGTTCGGCGAGCTCACCCTGGTCGAGGGGGAGAACCCGCTGGTGCTGGTCTCGGCCGGCATCGGCATCACGCCGATGATCGGCTTCCTGCACCACCTGCGCGACGTCGGCACCACGCGCCGCGTCGTGGTGCTGCACGCCGACCGCTCGCCCGCGCGGCACGCGCACCGCGCGGAGCTCCGCGCGCTCGTCGACGACCTCCCGACGGCCGAGCTGCACCGCTGGTACGAGGACCTCGGCACCCGGCCGGTGCAGGAGCGGCTGCGCTCGGGATACATCGACCTGGACGGGGTCGACGTCCCCCACGACGCCGACGCCTACCTCTGCGGTCCGGCGCCCTTCATGACCGTCGTCCAGTCCGCACTCCTCGGGCGCGGCGTCACCGCCGACCGCATCCACCACGAGGTGTTCGGGCCGGGCCGGGAGATCGCCGCCGCCTGACGGCTCAGCCGCCGTCGGCGACGCGGGAGAACAGCCCGGGATAGTCGACGACCAGGCCGTCCGCGTCGACCGAGATCTCGCGGAGGAAGTCGCCGTCGCGGGACTCGTAGACGTATCGGTCGGTGTCCACCCGGGTGTACCGCTGCGGGTCGGGCGAGACCTCGAAGGACTCCCCGTCGACGTACGCCGTGACGATGTCGGCCGCCGCCCCGACCGCGAGGTCGAGGCGGCGGATCGGCAGCGTGTTCGTGAACGGGCTGAACGACAGGTCCACGTCCACGGCCTCGGCGAGGTCGGGCCGGGCGGCGCCGTCCACCCGCCAGTCGTCGTCCTCCCGGCTCAGGTCGAGCTGGCGGCCGTCCGACGACCGCAGCCGCAGCACCCGGAACGTCCACGCGTCGCCCTGCTCCGTGCCGAGCTCCATCGCGTACTCGAGCCGCACGGGCCCGAGGTCGACGACGGAGCGGGCGCGGACCCTGTCGTCGCGCGCGAGCAGGTCGAGGTGCTCGACGCTGCCGGTCCCGAGCCCGCGCCACCGGTACGTCGTCATGGTCGACCTCCTCCACGGCTCCCGTCCCCAGCATCGACCCGGACCGGGAGCTCCGCCCGGTAGATTCGCGCGCATGACCGACGAGACGCCGCCCGCCGACAAGCTGCCGGTGGACCTGGACCAGATGTTCGACCTCGCCCGCGCGGGCGCCGACCTGCTCCTGGAGTTCGTCGACGCCGGCGTCCCGGCCGACCACGCCGACGCGGCGGGGAACACCCTGCTCATGCTGGCGGCGTACCACGGGCACGCCGCCCTGGTGCGCGGTCTCGCCGAGCGGGGCGCCGACGTGGACCGGGTCAACGCGCGCGGCCAGTCCCCGCTGGCGGGCGCCGTCTTCAAGGGCTCCGACGACGTGGTCGCGGCGCTCGTCGCCGCGGGCGCCGACCCCGACGCCGGCACGCCCAGCGCCCGCGACACCGCGCAGATGTTCGGCCGCACCCTGCCCGAGCGGGGCTGACGCCGGCCGCGGACGGCCGACGGGCAGCGACGGGCGCCGTCGGGCGGGGGAGCCTCGCGTGGCGGGTAACCTTGAGGATCGTGGCCACCATCGACTTCCCCGCAGAGATCAAGGCGCTGCGCGCCACCCTCGAGTCCATCGAGGCCGTGAGCGACCCCACCGCGCTGCAGGCGAAGATCGACGACCTCACGCAGCAGGCCTCCGCCCCCGACCTGTGGGACGACCCGGAGAAGGCGCAGCAGGTCACGTCCGCGCTGTCCACCGCGCAGGGTGAGCTGCAGCGGGTCGAGAAGCTCGGCAGCCGGATCGACGACGTCGAGACGCTGGTCGAGCTGGGGCTCGAGATGGAGGACGAGGACTCGCTGACGGAGGCCGAGACGGAGGTCGCCGTCATCCGCAAGGACCTCGACGCGCTCGAGGTGCGGACCCTGCTGTCCGGCGAGTACGACGCCCGCGAGGCCGTCGTGACGATCCGCGCGGGCGCCGGCGGCGTCGACGCCGCGGACTTCGCCGAGATGCTCATGCGGATGTACCTGCGCTGGGCCGAGCGGCACGGCTACCCGACCAAGGTGATGGACACCTCCTACGCGGAGGAGGCCGGGCTCAAGTCGGCCACGTTCGAGGTGAACGCCCCGTACGCGTTCGGCAACCTGTCCGTCGAGGCGGGCACGCACCGCCTGGTGCGCATCTCGCCGTTCGACAACCAGGGCCGCCGCCAGACGTCGTTCGCCGCGGTCGAGGTGGTGCCGCTCATCGAGCAGACCGACTCCATCGAGATCCCCGAGTCCGAGCTCAAGATCGACGTGTTCCGCTCGTCGGGCCCCGGCGGGCAGTCCGTGAACACCACGGACTCCGCGGTGCGCATGACCCACCTCCCCACGGGCACGGTCGTGTCGATGCAGAACGAGAAGTCGCAGATCCAGAACCGCGCCGCGGCGCTGCGCGTCATGCAGTCCCGCCTGCTGCTCATCCGGCAGCAGGAGGAGGCGGCGAAGAAGAAGGAGCTCGCCGGCGACATCAAGGCGAGCTGGGGCGACCAGATGCGCTCCTACGTGCTGCAGCCGTACCAGATGGTCAAGGACCTGCGCACCGAGCACGAGTCCGGGAACACGCAGGCCGTGTTCGACGGCGCCATCGACGACTTCATCGAGGCCGGGATCCGCTGGCGCCGCTCGGGCGGCGCCGACGCCGCCTGACGGGCCCCGCCCGGCCGACGACGCCGCCGGGAGACCCTGAACGGGTGCCTCGGGCGTCATTCCTGACCCGCGACACACCGGCGTGTCCTTCGCGCCACCCTCCCCACCGGGTGCGACTCTCGGGAATCGGGCGGCCCCGGCCCAGGCGCGACGTGACGTCGTGCCCGTCCCGGTGCCGCACGGTCGACTGGCAGGGGAGAGGCACGTCGTGATCCGGTTCGAGAACGTCTCGAAGGTCTACGCCCGAGGGGCGCGGCCCGCGCTCGACGACGTCTCCGTCGACGTCGCGCGCGGGGAGTTCGTCTTCCTCGTGGGGGCCTCCGGCTCGGGCAAGAGCACGTTCCTGCGGCTCGTGCTGCGCGAGGAGCGGCCCACGGGCGGCACCGTGTACGTCGCGGGTCGCGACCTGTCCCGGCTGTCGAGCTGGAAGGTGCCCTCCCTGCGACGCAGCATCGGCGTCGTCTTCCAGGACTTCCGCCTGCTGCCCGGCAAGACGGTCTACGAGAACGTGGCCTTCGCCCTGCAGGTGATCGGCAAGCCGCGGCACACCATCCGCACCACGGTGCCCGAGGTGCTGGAGATGGTGGGCCTGGACGGCAAGGAGAAGCGGCTCCCGCACGAGCTGTCCGGCGGCGAGCAGCAGCGTGTCGCGATCGCGCGGGCGTTCGTCAACCGGCCCCAGATCCTGCTGGCCGACGAGCCGACGGGCAACCTCGACCCCACCACGTCGCTCGGCATCATGCGGCTGCTCGACCGGATCAACCGCACCGGCACCACCGTGGTCATGGCCACGCACGACGACGAGATCGTCAACGAGATGCGCAAGCGTGTCGTCGAGCTGTCGACCGGGTCGGTGGTGCGCGACGAGGTCGACGCGGTCTACGGCGAGCGGGAGTCGATCCTGCCGCAGGTGGGACAGACGCCGGTGCTCGACGCCCCGGGTCGCGGCGCGCGGGCGGTGCAGCGCGTCCAGGTCTCGCCCGAGCCGGCGGACCTCGAGGCAGAGCGGGCCGCCGAGGCGGCGGCCGCGAGGGCGGCGGCGCAGGAGGCTGCGCAGGAGACCGTGCAGGAGACCGTGCAGGAGACCGTGCAGGAGACCGTGCAGGGTCAGGGTCCCGTCGCCCCCGCGGCGCCGGCCGCGCCGACCCCGGCCCCGAGGCGCTCGGTTCCCGAGCCGGCGGGCGCGTCCGCGGACGAGGTGGTGCAGCAGGTGCTGCGCGAGCACGAGCGCGTGCGCGCGGGACGGGAGGCCTGAGGGTGCGGCTCCAGTTCGTCCTCACCGAGGTCCTCCAGGGCCTGCGGCGCAACCTGTCGATGGTGGTCTCGGTCGTCCTCGTGACGTTCGTGTCCCTGACCTTCGTGGGCGCGGCGGCGCTGCTGCAGACGCAGGTCACCAAGCTCAAGGGCGACTGGTACGACCTCGTCGAGGTCTCCGTCTTCCTCTGCCCGGACGGCTCGACCGCGCCGACGTGCGCGGACGGCGAGGCCACCGAGGACCAGATCGCCGGGCTCGAGAAGGTCATCGACACCGAGCTGTCCGACGTCGTCGCCGCCACCTACTTCGAGAGCAAGGCGGACGCGTTCGACGCGTTCACGGAGCTCTACCCGGACGGCTACCAGGGCACCCAGCTCACCGAGGACGACATGCAGGCGTCGTTCCGGCTCAAGCTGGTCGATCCGGAGCAGTACCAGGTGGTCGACGACGTCCTCGAGGGGCGCGCCGGCGTCGAGGTCGTGGAGGACCAGCGCGAGGTGTTCGAGCCGTTGTTCCTCGCGCTCGGGCGGGCGTCGCTGCTGGCCGCGGGGCTCGCGGGCGTGATGCTGCTCGCGGCGGTGCTGCTCATCACGACGACGATCCGGCTCTCCGCCGTCTCGCGCCGACGCGAGACCGGCATCATGCGCCTGGTCGGCGCGTCGAACCTCTTCGTGCAGCTGCCCTTCATGCTGGAGGGCGCGATCGCCGCGCTGGTGGGCGCGCTGCTCGCCGTGGGCGGGCTCTGGCTCGCGGTGCAGTACCTGGTGACGGACTGGCTGCAGGACTCCGTCGACTGGGTCGCGTACGTGGACGTGGGAGACGTCCTGTTCGTCGCGCCGCTGCTCATCGGCATCGCCGTGCTCCTTGCGGTGGTGTCGTCCGTGGTGACGCTCAACCGGTACACGAGGGTGTGAGATCGCAGATGACGACCCTGAGGATGTCCCCCGGCGTCGGCCGGCGCGCGGTCGGCGGGCTCGTGGCCGCCGTCCTGGTGCTGGGCGGTGCGACGACGTCGGCGACGGTGTCCGCCGGCGTGTCCGCACGCTCGGCGGCCGCGGACGACATCGACGACCAGCGGGCCGCCGCCGAGGCGAAGCAGCGCGCGAAGGAGCGCGAGCGCGACGGCCTGCAGGAGGAGCTCGAGGACACCAACGCCAAGTACCGCCAGGCGGTGCTGGACCTCAACGAGGTCGAGGGCCGCCTCCCGGTGGCGCAGGCCGAGCTGGCGGCCGCGGAGGCGCGGCTCGAGGAGGCGCGGCGCAAGGCCGCGATCCTGGCGCAGCGGCTGTCCGACGCCGAGGCCGAGGAGGCCGCCGTCTCCGACCAGATCGAGGCGGGCAAGGGCAAGGTCGACGCGGCGCGCGCCGACGTCGTGCAGATGGCGCGCCAGGCGTACCGCAACGGCGACGACACGAGCACCCTGGGCATCGTCACCGGGGCCCAGTCCACCGAGGACTTCCTCGAGGAGTTCGCCGTCTCGTCGTCGGCGGCGCGCAGCCAGGCGCGCACCCTGACCGACCTGCAGGACGCCGAGGCGGTGGCCCGCAACCAGCAGGCGCGCCTCGACGCCATCCGGTCGGCGATCGAGGACCTCAAGCGGGAGGCCGACGCCAACGTCGTCGCCGCGGAGAAGGCGCAGCGGGAGGCCGCGGACCGCAAGGCCGAGGTCGAGCGCCTCATCTCCAAGCAGCGCAAGCTCAAGGCGTCGATCGAGGCGCAGAAGGCGAACGCTCTCGAGGAGCTCAAGGCGAACGAGCAGGCGCAGCAGAGCCTCGAGGCGCAGCTCAAGGACATCATCGCCAAGCAGAAGGCCCGCGACGCCCGGCTCGCCGAGGAGCGCCGCAAGGCGGAGGAGGCGGCCCGCAAGAAGGCGGCCGCCGAGCGCCGGAGCAACGGCGGCGGCGGTGGGGGCGGTGGCTCCAGCAGCGGTGGCGGCTCCGGCGGGGGCGGCGGTGGCGGTGGCGGGGGG
>NZ_JBHXAW010000028.1:0-23902 GCF_042726645.1 Isoptericola sp. NPDC060257 | reverse complement strand
GGTCACCTCGATGCGGCGGGGCTTGGCGTCCTCGGCGACGGGGATGGTCAGCGTGAGCACTCCGTCGGCATAGGACGCCGAGATCTGGTCCAGCGCCAGCCCGCGACCGAGCGTGAGCTGCCGGGCGACGGTACCGGTGGCGCGCTCCCGCAGCAGCCACTGCCCTTCGGCGGAGCGCGGCGTGCGCTCTGCCCGGATCGTCAGTGTCCGGTCCTCGCAGGAGACGTCGATGCTGCCGGGGTCGATCCCGGGCAGGTCGACCGCCAGGACGAAGTGGTCGCCCTCGCGGAACAGGTCCATCGGCATGCCTGGAGCGCTCCGACCGTTCAGGGCGAGCGAGCCGAACAGCCGGTCCATCTCCTGGAACGGGTCTCGGTAGGTAGCCATCGCGCATCACCTCCTCGTCATGAGGCCGCGCCCGCGGCCTCGGTCGCGAGACGGCGGGCCGGGCCCTCCGGCGTCCGCCGTGGCTACACCTGGTGTTTTAGCACTCGCCGAAGGAGAGTGCCAGATCCTGGTGATCGCCGTCGGCGAACGCCGGGGCCCGCACCGGTCAGACGGTGCGGCGCACCTCGTCGAGGAACTTGCGGGTGTGCTCGCGCAGGGCGGCGACGCGCCGCTCGACGATCGCCTCGCGGACGCCGGGGTCGTCGCGCCCCGCTTCGGCGAGGGTGGGACGACGGCGCGCGTTGCGGGAGCAGCGGAAGTCGCCGCAGACGAGCGTGCCGATGGTGTCGCCCTTGCGGCCGGCGGCGCCGCCGCGCTTGGCGACGAAGAGCTGCACGTCGCGGGTCTCCACGACGTCCTCGCACCACGCGCACATGGCGGCGCGGCGCGGGCCGGTGCGCTCGGCGGCACGCAGGAGGACGCCGACGGGCTCGGCGTCCGGCTCGTCGTCGAGCGTCATGACGACGTACGCGGAGAGGGGCTGCTTGCGGTCGCGCCAGCCCAGGTAGTCGAGGCGGTCCCAGTCGACCTCGGCGAGGTCGGGGACGATCATGCGCTGGCGCTCGCTGCGGGTGGCGTTGACGAGGGAGGCGCGGAGCTGCTGCTCGGTGAGCGGGGTCATGGGGGATCGGCTTTCAGGTGAGCGGGGGTGGGCAGGACGAAGCCCCGCACCGCCTCACCTGCCGGCCCCCGCGGGGCTCAGACGGAGGCGGTGCCGGGGCAGGCGGGACTGCCCGAGCAGGCCTGGTGGCCCACCCCGCTCCCTGCGACGCCCGGCATCGCTGTCTCCTCGCTCGTGGAAAAGTCGTGGTCCGCTCGCGCCCCGAGGGCACGACCGGCCCTTCCATGGTGGCACGGGACCGTCGCCCGGGTCGACGTCTATTGCGTCACCCGGGCGACGGCGCCGGTCAGAGGGTCGAGCGGACCTCGCGGGCGGCGGCGACCAGGTGCGCCAGTGCCGGCTCGACCTCCGCGTACCGGCGGGTCTTGAGCCCGCAGTCCGGGTTGACCCACACCAGCGCGGGGTCGATCGCCTTGACGGCGAGCGCCAGCAGCTCGGTGACCTCGTCGGACGACGGCACGCGCGGGGAGTGGATGTCGTAGACGCCCGGCCCGATGCCGCGGGAGTACCCGGCGTCGGCGAGCTCCGGCACGATCTCCATCCGCGAGCGGGCGGCCTCCACGGAGGTGACGTCCGCGTCGAGGCCGTCGATCGCGCCGATCACCTCGCCGAACTCCGAGTAGCACAGGTGGGTGTGCACCTGCGTGGCCGGCGCGACGCCCGACGTCGCGAGCCGGAACGAGCCGACCGACCAGCGCAGGTACTCGTCCTGGTCCGCGCGGCGCAGCGGCAGCAGCTCGCGCAGGGCGGGCTCGTCCACCTGCACGATGCCGATCCCCGCGGCCTCGAGGTCCGCGATCTCGTCGCGCAGCGCCAGGCCCACCTGGTTGGCGGTGTCGCCGAGCGGCTGGTCGTCGCGGACGAACGACCACGCGAGGATCGTCACCGGGCCGGTGAGCATGCCCTTGACCGGCTTCTCGGTGAGCGACGCCGTGTACGCGGACCACTCGACCGTGATCGGCGCCGGGCGCTGCACGTCACCCCAGAGGATCGGCGGGCGCACGCAGCGCGACCCGTACGACTGCACCCAGCCGCTCGCCGTCACCGCGAAGCCGTCGAGCTGCTCGGCGAAGTACTGCACCATGTCGTTGCGCTCGGGCTCGCCGTGCACCAGCACGTCGAGGCCCAGCTCCTCCTGCAGCGTCACGACGCGCCCGATCTCCTCCCGCATCGCGGCGGAGTAGTCGGCGTCGGACAGCTCGCCCTTGGTCCACGCGGCCCGGGCCTTGCGGATCTCCGGGGTCTGCGGGAACGAGCCGATCGTCGTCGTGGGCAGCGGGGGCAGGTCGAGCCGCGCGGCCTGCGCGGCCGCCCGCTCCGCGTACGGGCCGCGGGCGAAGTCGGCGTCGGTGAGTGCCGCGGCCCGGTCGCGCACCGCGGGCACGACGACGCCCGCCGCCGTCGCGCGCGAGGCCACGGCCGCGGAGGACGCGTCGAGCGCGTCCGCGACGGACTCCCGGCCGTCCGCGAGGGCCACGGCCAGGGTCGCGACCTCGCCCACCTTCTGGTCGGCGAACGCGAGCCAGTCGCGCAGGCGCGGGTCGAGCGTGGTGCCCGCGGCCGTGACGTCGAAGACCTCGTCCTCGACGTCGTGCGGCACGTGCAGCAGCGACGTCGACGTGCTGACGGTGAGGGCCCCGGCGCCGAGGCCCCGCAGCGACTCGACGACGTCGAGCTTGGCGGCCAGGTCGGCCCGCCAGACG
Source organism: Isoptericola sp. NPDC060257 (assembly GCF_042726645.1). Taxonomy (NCBI): domain Bacteria; kingdom Bacillati; phylum Actinomycetota; class Actinomycetes; order Micrococcales; family Promicromonosporaceae; genus Isoptericola; species Isoptericola sp. NPDC060257. The sequence goes on along the minus strand of NZ_JBHXAW010000028.1, from coordinate 21,130 downwards.
TTGTGCCCGTCGATCACGCCCGCGACGAGGGTCTTGCCCTCGAGGCCCGGCACCAGGCCGGCCGGCACGGCGCCCTTGACCAGGTCGATCGCGATCGCGTCGACGTCGGTCGCGGCGAGGAGCGCGAGGGCGTCCTCGTGCAGGCCGCCGAACGGCGCCGTCACGAGGATCGCGGGCCGCTCGCCCGCGGCGTCGTCGGAGGCGGTGTCGTCGGTGGCCCTGGCGAGGTCGGTCGCCAGGGTGCGGTACGCCGAGGCGATCGCCGCGTGCAGGCGCTCCGCGGGCACGTCGAGGGAGTCCGTGACGAGCGCGGGCTCGTCGAGCTGCACCCACGGCACGCCGACGGCGGCCAGCGCGCGCAGCAGGTCGGCGTACGCGGCGACGACGTCGTCGAGCCGGTCGAGCGGGTGGAACCCGTCGCCCGCCTCGTCGGCCGCCTTCGACAGGGCGAGGAACGTCACCGGGCCCACGAGCACCGGGCGCGTCGTGACGCCGGCCTCCTTGGCCTCGGCGTACTCGCGCACGATGCGGTGGTCGGCGAACGAGACCGGCGTCGTCTCGCTGATCTCCGGCACGAGGTAGTGGTAGTTCGTGTCGAACCACTTGGTCATCTCGAGCGGGGCGTCCTCGCCGCGGCCCCGGGCCACGGTGAAGTAGCCGTCGAGCTCGAGCGAGCCGTCCTCGTCGTCGAGCAGGTCGCGGAACCGCTCGGGAACGGCGCCCAGCAGCGCGACGACGTCGAGCACCTGGTCGTAGTAGGAGAACGACCCGGGCACGGAGCCGTCGTCGGGGTTCAGGCCGAGGTCGACGAGACGGCGGGCCGTCTCGCGGCGCAGCGTGCCGGCCGCGACCTCCAGGTCGACGGCGTCGGTGCGCCCGGCCCAGAACGACTCCACGGCCTTCTTGAGCTCGCGGCGGCGCCCGATGCGCGGGTAGCCGAGGATCGTGCCACCGGGAAATGCCGTGGCGGGGGTGGGGCTTGTCGATGTGGTGGACATGAGCACTCCAGAGTTCGGGCTCCGCGCGTCAGACGGCGGGAGCCTGGGTCGGGATGCTCGGTACCCACGGCCTTCTGGCCAGGTCCGCGCCGTCCGACGTGGCGTCGGCCGGCGCCGGTCCGCCGAGGTGGACACCCTCGAGCAGGTCCAGAGCGGGACGGTACTTGTTGAACGTGTACACGTGGATGCCGGGTGCGCCCGCGTCGAGCACGCGCTGTGCGAGCTCCACGGCGCGCGCGGTCCCGTAGGCGTGCTGGGCCTCCGGGTCCGGCAGGGCGTCGAGCGCGTCCAGCAGGTGCCGGGGCGCGCGGACGCCGGTGAGCTCCTCGACGCGACGGAGCCGGCGCGGCTCGGTCGTGGGCAGCTGCCCGGCGAGGATCGGGATCGTCACCCCGGCCGCGCGGGCCTCGGCGACGAAGTCGGTGTAGGAGCCGGCCTCGTAGAAGAGCTGCGTGATGGCGAAGCTCGCCCCCGCGTCCTGCTTCTCCTTGAGGCGCCGGACCTCCTGGGCCCGGGTGGTGCCCGCCTGCACGTTGCCGTCGACGAACGTCGCGACGGCGATCGTCATCGGGCGGGCGGCGCCGCGCAGCGCGGCCCCGGGGTCGGTCGCGCAGCGCCGGGCCTCGACCTCGCGCAGCAGGTGCACGAGCTCGATCGACGACGCGACGCCGTCGGCGGGCGGCGCCCAGTCCGGCTGGTCCTTCGGCGGGTCGCCCCGCAGGGCGAGGAACGCGCGGGTGCCGGCGTCGAGGAAGTCGTCGATGACGGCGGAGACGTCCTCCCGGTGCGCGCCCACGCAGGTCAGGTGAGCCACGGGCAGGACGGGCGTGCCCGCGAGCAGGGTGGACACGACCTGGCGTGCGGTCGCCCGGTCACCGCCGCCCGCGCCGTAGGTCACGGACACGAAGTCCGGGCGCGCGGCCACCAGCCGGCGCGCCGTCTCCCAGAACTTGGGGGCGGCGTCCGGCCGGCGCGGCGGCATGAGCTCGAACGAGACCGTCGGGCGTGCCGGCAGCGCCGGGTGAACTGCCGGCTGAGCTGCCGGGGTGGGCGAAAGGGATGCCTCTGCGACCATGCGTCACTCCATCGATCCTGGCGTGAGCACCTTCGTCCTCGGGAGGCTTCCGTCGGAGAACGGGTTGCTGCGGCGTCGTCGAGCCAGGACTCTCGGCCGCTCTGGATGGCTTGTCACGCGATCGTACGCAGCATCCGCGATACGGGCGAGGATGAGACCGCCTGCTGAGACGATCGCCGATGCGGATCGGGCGGGAACGCCCTGCTCAGGGCACCAGGACGACCTTGCCGCCCGCGCGCCCGCTCTCGACCAGCTCGTGCGCCCGCGGGGCGTCGGCCAGGGGCAGCACGGCGCCGACGGTGGTCGCCAGCTCGCCGCGGGCCAGGGCGTCGACGGCCTCGGCGAGCTCGCCGGCGTCGCGCTCGGACCGCCAGCTGGCCTGGACCCCGAGGTCCGCCGCGGCGTCGTCGGCGATGGTGACGATCCGGTCCGTGCCGCCGCGCAGCGCGATCGAGTCGGGGAGCACGCCCGCGCCGGTGGTGTCGAGGACGGCGTCTACGCCGTCGGGGGCGAGGGCGCGCACCCGTTCCACGAGCCCGGCGCCGTAGGTGGTGGGCGTCGCGCCGAGCGCGGCGACCCTGTCCTGGTTCGGCGGCGACGCCGTGCCGATCACGCGGGCGCCGCGGCGGACGGCGAGCTGGACGACCAGCGCGCCCACCGCCCCGGACGCCCCGTGCACGAGCAGCGTCTCGCCCGGCCGGACGTCGAGGAGGCGCAGCACGCGGGTCGCGGTCTCGGCCGCGACGGGGACCGTGACGGCGTCGGTCGCGGCGAGCCCGTCGGGCACGCGCGCGAAGACCGACGTGAGGGCGAGCTCCGCGTACCCGCCGCCGACGGCGAACCCGACCACGCGGTCGCCGGGCGCGACGCCGGTCAGGCCCTCCCCGGCGGGTGGGCCGACCTGGTCGACGACCCCCGCCACCTCCAGCCCGGGCACGACGGCCGACGTCGGCGCCGGGGCGCCGGTCGCCCCGGCACGCGACTTCACGTCCCAGCCGTTGACGGCGGCCGCCTCGACGCGCACGCGCACCTGGCCGGGCCCGGCCTGCGGGTCGGGGACGTCGGCGAGGTGCAGCACCTCGGGGCCGCCGTGGTTCTCGAACACGATCGCGCGCACGCGCCCATCCTGGCGCGGCGGGCGCCGTCGCGCCCGCCCGCTCAGCAGCAGCGCGAGCCGGGGTTGCGGTCCTGGGCCGCGTAGTGCTCGCGCCAGAACTCGCGCTCGCCCATCGGCTCCCGGTCGGGGTGGGCCGCCCGCTCGTGCGCCACGTACGTCGCGTAGGCGCCCTCGCCCATCACCTGCCGCACGTACCAGCGCAGGTTCGTCCACCCCGCCGACGCCGCCCGGGCCAGTGCCCGGACGGCGTCGCGCGCGGTGGCGCCGACGGTGCGGGCGTCAGTGGTGCCCGGCACCGCTGGTCTCCCGCAGGCCGGCGTCGACCCACTCCTTCTCGATCCGCTTCTCCTCGGCCGTCGCGAAGAGGTTCGCGGGGGCGAACCGCCGGGACGCGACGGGCGCGTCCTCGTGGTTCTCGCCGCCGCCGTCGCGGAACGCCTTGATCGTCACGACCACCGACGCGAGGATCACGACGATCGACAGCACCACGAACACGATCGACAGGGTGCCCTGCACGAAGGTGTTGCGGACCACGGCCTCCATCGCCGCGACGTCGGGGGCGGTGCCGAACGACGTCTCCCCGGCTGCGAGCGCGTCCTGGAACGCCCGGTGCTGCGCCCAGTACCCGACCTGGGGCACGTCCGAGAAGATCTTCTCGAACGACGCCCAGATGGTGATGAGCGCCGTGAAGGCGAGCGGCACGGCCACGATCCACAGCCACGCCCAGTAGGCGCGGCCGCGCTTGGCGACGATGGCGAGCACGACGGCGAGGGCGATCGCCGCGAGCAGCTGGTTCGCGATGCCGAACAGCGGGAAGAACGTGTTGATGCCGCCGAGCGGGTCGGTGACGCCGAGATAGAGGATCGTGCCCCAGCCCGCGACCATGATCGCGGTGCAGACCCAGACCCCTGGTCGCCAGCTCACGTCCTTGAACCGCGGGGCCACGTTCCCGATGGTGTCCTGCAGCATGAAGCGGGCCACGCGGGTGCCGGCGTCGACGGCGGTGAGGATGAACAGCGCCTCGAACATGATCGCGAAGTGGTACCAGAAGCCCATCATCGCGGTGCCGCCGACGAGCTGGTGCATGATCGTCGCCAGGCCGAGCGCGAGCGTCGGCGCGCCGCCGGTGCGGGACACGATCGACGGCTCGCCCACCTGGCTGGCCAGGGTGCTCAGGGTGTCGGGCGTGAGGTTGACGCCGGCGAGGCCGAGCGAGTTCACGAACGCGACCGCGCCCTCGATGGTGCCGCCCGTGGCCGCGGCCGACGAGTTCATCGCGAAGTACACGCCCCGGTCGATCGAGATCGCGGCGACCAGCGCCATGATCGCGACGAACGACTCCATGAGCATGCCGCCGTAGCCGATGAAGCGCGTCTGGCGCTCCTTCTCCACGAGCTTCGGCGTCGTGCCCGACGAGATGAGCGCGTGGAACCCGGACAGGGCGCCGCACGCGATCGTCACGAACAGGAACGGCCACAGGTTGCCGGCCACGACCGGGCCGGTCTCCGAGCCGGCGAACTCGCTGATCGCGGGCACCGAGATCTCGGGGCGCACGATGACGACGGCGCCCGCGAGGACCACGATGACGCCCACCTTCATGAAGGTGGACAGGTAGTCGCGCGGGGCGAGCAGCAGCCACACCGGCAGGACGGCGGCCACGAAGCCGTAGACGATGACGCCGACGGCGATCGTGGTGCGGTCGAGGGTGAACACGTCCGCGCCCCACGCCGTGTCGGCGACCATGCCGCCGCCGATGATCGCGGCGAGCAGCAGGACGAAGCCGATGAGGGAGACCTCGGTGATCTTGCCCGGGCGCAGGAACCGCAGGTAGACGCCCATGAACAGCGCGATCGGGATCGTCATCGAGACGCTGAACACGCCCCACGGGCTCTCGCCGAGGGCGTTGACGACCACGAGGGCCAGGATCGCCACGATGATGATCATGATGAGCAGGGACGCGACGATCGCGGCGACGCCGCCGATCCGCCCGAGCTCCTCGCGCGCCATCTGGCCGATGGTGCGGCCGCCGCGGCGCATGGAGAAGAACAGCACCGTGTAGTCCTGCACGGCGCCCGCGAGCACCACGCCGACGATGATCCAGATGGTGCCGGGCAGGTACCCCATCTGCGCGGCGAGGACCGGGCCCACCAGCGGGCCGGCGCCGGCGATGGCGGCGAAGTGGTGGCCGAACAGCACGCGGCGGTCGGTGGGGACGAAGTCCTTGCCGTCCTCCTGCGTCTCGGCGGGGGTGGCGCGCCGGTCGTCGGGGCGCGTGATGTACCGCTCGATGACCTTCGAGTAGAAGCGGTACCCGATGAGGTACGTGCACACCGACGCGAAGACGAACCAGATCGCGTTGATCGTCTCGCCGCGGACCAGCGCGATCATCACCCACGCGACGCCGCCGAGCAGCGCGATCGCCGCCCAGAGCGCGATCTTCGCGGGCGTCCAGCGGGGCTTGAGGTCCTCGGCCGGGACGGCCGTCGGGGGGAGCGCAGGGTCGGGGACGATGTCGTCCGTCGCCGTGGTGGCTCCGGGATCTGCTGACAAGGTGAGCCTCCAAGGCGTCGCGTCGTCGGGACCCGACACAGGATAGGGGGTGAAGAAAGGGTGACGGAACGCCCGGAACCTGGACGGTGCGGTGACGGCCGTGGTAACCGACCCCCGGGCCCGCGGTGGAGCACGCGACGCCGTAGCCTGACGTGCATGGACACCGAAGAGCGCCTCGCCGTCTTCCTCGACTACGAGAACCTGGCGCTCGGCGCCCGCGACCACCTGGGCGGCATGCAGTTCGACTTCAAGCCGATCGCGGACGCGCTCGCGGTGCGCGGTCGGGTCGTGGTGCGCCGCGCCTACGCGGACTGGTCGTACTTCGACGAGGACCGGCGGATGCTGACCCGCCACCAGGTCGAGCTCATCGAGATGACGCAGCGCATGGGCGCGTCCCGCAAGAACGCCGCCGACATCAAGATGGTGGTCGACGCGATCGAGATGGCGTTCGAGCGCGAGTACATCACCACGTTCGTCATGTGCACGGGCGACTCCGACTTCTCCCCCCTCGTCCACAAGCTGCGCGAGCTCGACAAGAAGGTCATCGGCGTCGGCGTGGAGAACTCCACGTCCCGCCTGCTGCCGCCCGCGTGCGACGAGTTCCTCTTCTACGACCGGCTCGAGGGCGTCGACGTGCCCGACGAGTCCGAGGCGTCCGCGCCCAAGCGGTCCGGGCGCGGCGGCAAGGGGGCCGGCCGGTCCGGCGGCGGCCGCGGGGGCCGGGCCAAGACCCCCGCCCCGGTCGAGGCCCCGGCGGAGGCGGAGACCCCCGCTCCCGCCGAGGAGTCCGCGCCCGCGACGTCCGGCGCGACGTCGGGGACCCGCCGTCGCAAGAAGGCGCCCGCGGCCGAGGCCGCCGTCGAGCCCGCGGCCGAGCCCGTCGAGTCCGTGGTCGAGACGGACCTCGAGCAGGAGGACGCGGCGCCCGCGGGCGAGGACGCGACGATGGAGGTCCGGGTGGCGCAGACGCTCGCCGACCTGCAGGCCTCCACCAGCGGCTCCGTCACGGCGTCGATGCTCAAGCGCACGCTGGTGCGCAAGGACCCCACGTTCAGCGAGTCGGACTACGGCTTCCGCACGTTCGGCGAGTTCCTGCGCTTCCTGGCCGACCGCGACTTCGTCGTGCTGTCGGACGGCCCGTCGGCCGGCGACCCGGAGGTGGCGCTGCCCGCGCAGCAGGACACCGAGGGCGCGTTCGAGCTGCTGCGCCAGGTGGTGCGCGACGCCGGCGGCAGCGCGCCGCTGTCCGGGCTGAAGAACGAGGTGCGCAAGCGCCGCCCCGACTTCTCGGAGAAGGCGCTCGGCTACCGCGGGTTCCTGCAGTTCGCGAAGGGCGCCGCGGCCGCCGGCGCCGTCGCCCTCGCGTGGGACGACGACGCCGACGACTACCTGCTCACCGCGAGCTGAGCGCTCGCGGGGTCGGGCTCAGCGCTGGACGAACGCGAGCAGCGCCGCGTTGACCTCGTCCGCGTGCGTCCACAGCAGCCCGTGGGGCGCGCCCTCGACCTCGACGTACTCGGCGTCCGGCACGGCGGCGTGGAAGCGCCGGCCGGAGGCGTCGATCGGCAGGATGTTGTCCTTCGTGCCGTGCAGGATCAGCGTGGGCAGGCCCGCGGCGCGGACCGCCTCGACGTCGGGCCGGAAGTCCTCGATCCACGTGGGGACGACGGCGTACGCGGCGACGGGCGCCGAGCCCACGGCCGTGCTCCAGTTCGCCCGCACGACCTCCTCGGAGATCCGCGTGCCGAGGTTCTCGTCGAGGTTGTAGAAGTCCTTGTAGAACTGGGTGAACCAGGCGTAGCGGTCACCGCGGGCCGCGTCGACGATGCCGTCGAAGACGGACTGCGGCACGCCCTCGGGGTTGTCGTCGCGCTGCACGAGGAACGGCTCCAGCGAGGCGAGGAACGCGAGCTTGGCGACGCGCCCGTGGCCGTGGTTGCGCACGTACCGGGCGAGCTCGCCGGTGCCCATCGAGAAGCCGACGAGGACGACGTCGCGCAGGTCGAGCGTCGTCAGGACGGTGTCGAGGTCCTTCGCGAACGTGTCGTAGTCGTACCCCGAGCCGGCCTTGCTGGACGCGCCGAACCCGCGGCGGTCGTAGGTGATCACGCGGTACCCGGCGGCGAGGAGCTCGCGGGTCTGCAGCTCCCAGCTGTGCCCGTCGAGCGGGTACCCGTGCACGAGGACGACCGGCTGCCCGGAGCCCTGGTCCTCGTAGTAGAGCTCGACGTCCGTGCTGTTCTCCTGCCCGACGGTGATGTAGCCCATGGTGATGCCCCTTCCGAAGGAGGGGAGAACGATCGTTCTCCCGCTGTTCGCTACAGTAGAGAACGATGGTTCTCCCCGCAAGGGGAGGGACGGCGACGAGAGGGTGAACGATGCTCGACGAGCAGGCAGCGCGGGACTCCGTGGTCGCCGCCGCCGACCGGCTGTTCTACGCGCGCGGCGTGCAGGCCGTGGGCATGGACGCCGTGCGCGCCGAGGCAGGGGTGTCGCTCAAGCGGATCTACGGGCTCTTCCAGTCGAAGGAGGATCTGGTGGTCGCCGTCCTCGCGCTGCGGACCAGGCAGTGGACGGAGGGCGTGGAGCGCGCGGCCGCCGGCGCGGCCACGCCGCGCGACCGGATCCTCAGCGTCTTCGACTTCCTCGACGCGTGGTTCCGGGAGGACGGGTTCCGGGGGTGCGCGTTCATCAACTCGTTCGGCGAGCTCGGCGCGACGTCGCCCCGCATCGCGGAGGCCGTGCGCGGGCACAAGGAGGCCTTCCGGGAGCACGTGCTGGGCCTCGTGCGCGAGGCCGGCCTGCCCGACGCCGTCGCGCTGCAGGTCGTGCTGCTCGCCGAGGGCGCCCAGACCACGGCCGCCATCACGCACGACGCCGCCGTCGCGCGCGAGGCGCGCCGCGCCGCCGCGTCGCTCCTCGCCGCCGAGGCGGCGCGAACGCCCTGATCACACGCCCGCGGGGGTGGCCTCGGCCGGGGCCGGCGGAGCAGGGGGCACAATGGTGCGGTGACCTATCGGTTCCTGCGCCTCGTCCTGTCGCTCCTGGTGTACGTGCTCCTGCGCCCCCAGGTGACGGGACTGCACAACATCCCGCGGCGCGGCCCGGTGATCCTCGCGAGCAACCACCTGTCGTTCATCGACTCGATCATCATCCCGCTCGTCGTGCCCCGGCACGTCACCTTCATCGCCAAGGCGGAGTACTGGACGGGCCGGGGCCTCAAGGGCCGGGTCTCGCGCTGGTTCTTCACCACGATGGGCCACATCCCGGTCGACCGCGAGGACCCGCGCGCCGGGCAGCGGTCGCTCGACGACGCGCTCGTCGTGCTCAAGCGCGGCGGCGCCTTCGGCATCTACCCCGAGGGCACGCGCTCCCGCGACGGCAAGCTGCACCAGGGGCACACCGGCGTCGCCTGGCTGGCGCTCGCCGGCTCGGCGCCCGTCGTCCCCGTGGCCCTGCGCGGCACCGACAAGGTGCAGCCCGTCGGCAAGCGGCTCCCGCGCCCGACGCGCGGCATCCAGGTGCACTTCGGCGCCCCGATCGACCCGTCGCGCCAGCTCACGGCCGGTGCCCGCCCGGCCCAGGTGCGTCGTGAGCTGACCGACCACGTGATGTCGTCCATCCACAAGATGAGCGGCCAGGAGCTCGCCGCGTGACCTCTCCCTCGCCGCACGGCGAGGAGGTGCAGCGCCTCTTCGACACGGTCCCCGGCTACTACGACCGGATGAACCGCCTCATGACGCTGGGGCGGCACGCGGCCTGGTGCCGCGACGTCGCACGCCGGGCGCAGCTGCCCGCCGGCGGCTCGCTGCTCGACATCGCGACCGGCACCGGCGTCATCGCCCTCGAGGCGGCACGCCAGTACCCCGGCGCGACGATCCACGGCGTCGACTTCTCCGAGGGGATGCTGGAGGGCGCCCGCGCCAAGCCCGGCGCCGACGCCGTGACCTGGCAGTTCGCCGACGCCAACGCCCTGCCCTACGACGACGCGTCGTTCGACGCCGTCACGCACGGCTACCTGCTGCGCAACGTCGAGGACGCCGAGCGCGTGCTCGCCGAGCAGCTGCGGGTGCTCCGGCCCGGCGGCCGTCTCGCGCTGCTGGAGACCTGCCCGCCGCGCGGCCTGCTGAAGTACCCGGTGGCGCTCGGGGTGAAGGTCGTGATCCCGCTGCTCGGGCAGCTCGTGGCGCGCGACAAGACGTCGTACACCTACCTCGAGGAGACCACCCTCGGGTTCATGTCCCCCGAGCAGGTCGCGTCGATCCTCTGGCGCCTCGGGTTCGACGACGTCACCTGGCGCCGCCGGTTCCTCGGCACCCACATGATCGTGAGCGCCCGCAAGCCGTAGCGACGTCGCGCGGTACCGTCGAAGGATGCGCTCCGCGCCCGACGGTGACGCCCGTCGCTCAGCACGACCGACTGGAGGCCGGGCGGTGCGCGGGGCGCGCACCGGGACGATCGCGCTCGCAGCGTTCGCCGACGCCGTCTGCGTGCTGGGGCTCGCGGTGGGCGGTGTCGCGGGTCCTGCCCCTCGCGCAGATCCCGTGGGCCCGCTGTCCGCGACATGGCCGTTCCTCGTCGCCGCGGCAGTCGGATGGTGCGTGTCTCGCGCCTGGCGGTCCCCGTGGCGCCTCTGGCCGACGGGCGTCGTGGTGTGGGGATGCACCTGGGCGCTCGGTGTCGTCCTTCGCGTCCTCGCCGACCGCGGCGTGTTCCCCACGTTCCAGATCGTGTCGTTCGGGTTCCTCGCCGTGACGATGCTCGGTTGGCGCGGCGTCGTCGCGATCGTCCGGATCCTGCGCCCCAGCCGTCCGCGAGTGATCGTCCAGATGGACGATCACGACGGACCGCCCCGCTGAGCCACGACCACGGGACGCCGGCCTCGTGGTGCCTGCCGTGCGAGCGTGGCAGGTGCGTCGTGCCTTCGGCGTCGTCGAGGCTGCTCCCTGCCGTGACCTCGCCGGTCGTCGTGGGTCCCCCGGCCGGGGGAGGCGCAGGGCTGGGCCGGTGGGCAGACTGGCGGGCATGACGGCGACGACGGGGAGCGGACGGCGCACGCTGCGCTGGGCGCTGACGCCCCTGACCAGCGCGTCCACGGTGCGGGCGGGCGTGTACCTCGTCATCGGCGGCGTGCTGGCGGGGGCGTACTTCGCGCTCGCCGCGGGGTTCGTGCAGATGTTCGCCGACCCGGCGACGCCGCGGGTCGCCGTCGGCGTGCTGGCGCTGGTCACCGCGGTCATCGTCGGCTCGCCGCCGTTCCTCGCGCCCGTGCGGGCGCTCGAGATCGCCGCCGTGCGCACGTTCCTCGACGTCGACGCGCGCACCCTGCCCGACCCGGTCGGGGCGCCCACCGTCGCGACGCGCTGGCGGGGTGCCGCCTGGTTCGCGCTGCACCTCGCGCTCGGCGCGCTCGTCACCGTGGGGCTGCTGGTCGCGGTGCCTCTCGCGACGCAGCTGGTGCTGTCCGCGTTCGGCATCGACCGGGCGTTCCTCGTGCAGATGGGACCCGCGCTCGCCGGCAACCCCGTCGGCTGGCTGGTGCTCGCCCTGCTCGCGCTCGTCGCGCTCCCGTACGGCACGGCGCTCGCCCGACGGCTGCTGCGGCAGTCGGCCGAGCCTCTGCTCGGCCCGGACCCGACCGCGCGGATCGCGGAGCTCGAGGCGCGTGCGGACCGGCTCGCCGAGCGGGGCCGCCTCGCCCGTGAGCTGCACGACTCCGTGGGGCACGCGCTGACGGTCACCACGCTCCAGGCGGCAGCCGCCGCCCGCCAGGTCGAGACGGACCCGGACGCCGCCCGCCGGTCGCTCGCCGCCATCGAGGAGGCCGGCCGGACCGCGATGGCGGACCTCGACCACGTGCTGGGCCTGCTGCGCGCGGGCGACGACGCAGCGTCGACCTCCTCCGACGCCGCGCGGCGCGCCCCCGCCCGGTCGCTGGACGACCTGCCCGCCCTGGTCGACGACGCGCGGCACGCGGGGGCGGACGTTCGGCTCGACGTCGCCGACGGCGCGGCGGCCACGCTGCCTCGCGCGACGTCGCACGAGGCCTACCGCGTCGTGCAGGAGGCGCTGACCAACGCCGTCCGGCACGCCCCGGGCCGGCCCGTGACCGTCCGGGTGTCCGTCGTCGACGCCGCCCTCGACGTCGAGGTGACGAACCCGCTGCCCGACGTGCCGTCGTCCGCCCCGCCGTCGTCCGGCGGGGGCCGTGGTCTGCACGGCATGGCCGAGCGCGTCCGCCTGCTGCGCGGCGAGCTCGAGGCGGGACCAGGTGTCAGCGGCGTGTGGGTCGTCCGGGCCCGGTTCCCCCTCGGGTGAGCCGCTTGCCCGGGCGCCGCCGGCAGGATGCGGCAGGATCGTGCGGGTGACCCCACCCGAGAGCGTCGGCGCTGTCGTCCGTGTCGTCCTCGTCGACGACGAGCCGCTGGTGCGTGCGGGTCTGCGCGTGATCCTCGACGCGGAGCCCGGCCTGGAGGTCGTGGGGGAGGCGGGCGACGGGTCCGAGGTGCCGCAGGTGGTGGCCCAGGCCCGGCCCGACGTCGTGCTCATGGACGTGCGGATGCCGAAGGTGGACGGGATCGCGGCCACGCGCGCCGTCGTCGCGTCGGGGCGGCCGGACGCCCCGGCGCCGCGTGTGCTGGTGCTGACCACGTTCGAGAACGACGACTACGTGCTCGACGCGCTGCACGCCGGCGCCCAGGGCTTCCTGCTCAAGCGGGCCCGCCCGGAGGAGGTGGTGCACGCGGTGCGCGTCGTGGCCCGGGGGGACTCCCTGCTGTTCCCGGACGCCATCAGGCGCCTCGTCGCCGCCCATGGACCGGACACCTCCCAGGCCGACCGGCTCCAGTCCGTCGGTCTCACCGAGCGCGAGGCGGAGGTGCTGCGCCTCGTCGCCGCCGGGCTGTCGAACGCGGAGATCGCCCGCGAGCTGTACCTCGGGGTCGAGACCGTGCGCACGCACGTGGGCAACGTGCTCGCCAAGCTCGCCGTGCGCGACCGCACCCAGGCGGTCGTCCGCGCCTACGAGTCGGGGTTCGTGCCGATCGGTCGGGCCTGAGGCCGTCGTCGCCACCGGCGGAGCGCGACCGCGGCGAGGAGCGCGCCGCCCGCGGCCCCGATCGTGTTCGACAGCCAGTCGTTCGTGTCGCAGGACCGGCCGATCGCCGGGACCAGCGCCTGGACCACCTCGATCGTCGCGGACATGGCCGACCCCGCGAGCAGCGCGAGCGCAGGCCGGCGGAGCGCGACGGCCGCCAGGTAGGCCGGCGGGACGAACAGGACGACGTTCGCCATCAGCTCGACCCGGCCCGGCGTCGGCAGCGCCCAGCCCACGGTGCACCGCGCGAACAGCTCCCGATCGACGGGTGCCAACGTCAGCAGCGCGACCGGTACGAGGGACAACGCGGCCAGGACGGCGGCCAGCCGTGGTCGGTCCGCGAGCCACGGCCCGGCGAGCCATCCCGCGACCACCAGGACGACCAGCGCCGCCGGGGACAGCCACGGGTGGGCGACGAGGACGGTCGAGATCACAGGCCCCAGTCTTCCCGTGCTCGCGTCGCCCGCGGGACCGCGTCCATGAGCACCGGGCAGGGCACCTCAGCGGAGCACGTCGGCCAGGTGGGCGCCGAGCTCCGTGCCGTCGGCACCGTGCACCAGCTTGGTGCCGGGGTCGGGCCGGCCGTGCGTGGGCCGGAGCCGGGCGCGCTCCACCCGTCGGATGGCGATCGCGACGACCCGTCCGGGCCAGCGAGCGGACGCGCGGACGTACACGTCCTCGTCGAGCTGGCCGGCGTCGCCCACCAGCAGCCAGCGCACCCGGGGGAACGTGGCCATGAGCCGGTCGAGGCTGTCGCCCTTGTGCTGCGGGCCGCTGCGGAACCAGCCCGTCTGTGTCGGCCCCCAGTCGGTGAGCAGCAGCGGGCCGGGCGGGAAGCCGTGCCGGTCGAGGAACCCGGCCAGCGTGTCGGCGGTGTTCCACGCGCCGTTGGAGAGATAGACGAACGGCGCGTCCGGGTGGTCCGCGGCGATCCGCCGGTACAGCTCGGGCATCCCCGGCACGGGGCGGCGGGCGCTCGGGCGGCGGACGAAGGTGTTCCAGGCCGCGAGGAGGGGGCGGGGGACCGCGGTGATCATCGTCGTGTCGTCGATGTCGCTCACGACGCCGAACGTCGTGGCGTCGCCCACGACGTCCACGGCGGCGGCCGAGGTGGCCGCCGTGCGGACGGCCGTGAGCGTCGCCTCGTGCCGCCCGGGTGCCAGGAGCGCGTCGTCCGGCAGCGTCACCTCGACGTCCACGTACCCGGCCCGGTCGGTCGTCACGTCGACGGACACGCCGCCCAGCGTGACCCGCACCGCCTCCCGAGGGGCCGGCAGCGTCAGATAGGCCCACGCGCCGCGGCGTTGGGCGTGCCGCAGCGCCGCCAGGGGCCCCGAGGCGTGTGACGGCGGCACCAGCAGCACGCGGGCCAGCACGCGGACCCGTCGTGGCGAGCCGTACCCGGTGAACGGGACCAGGCGTGGCACCCAGCCGTGACGGCGCAGGAACGCCCCCGCCACGGTGCACCACCAGTCCTCGACCACCGCGGCGACGTGCGGTCGCTGCGTCGGCCTGTCGACGGGGTGCTGCGTGGCGGGGGCGTGCGCGTCGGGCATGTCCCGATCGTCCCTGCTACTGGCCTCCCATGCCCGTCGTCGCCACGCCCTGCACGATGCGGCGCTGGAAGAGCATGAACACGACGAGCAGCGGCAGGGCGGCGATCATCGCCGACGCCATGTTCTGCGCGTACTGGACGCCGTAGGCGTTCTTCACGGTCGACAGCCCCACCGGCAGGGTCATGAACTGCGGGTCGGTCGTGACGATGAACGGCCACAGGAAGTTGTTCCACGCGCCGATGAACACGAAGATCGCGACGGCCACCAGGATCGACTTCGACAGCGGCAGCACGATCGTCCAGAAGAGTCGCCACGTCCCGGCGCCGTCGATGCGCGCGGCATCGAGGAGCTCGGCGGGGATGGCGTCGAAGAAGCGCTTGAGGATGAACACCATCACCGGGGCCACCACCTGCGGCAGCACGATGCCGGCGAAGGTGTCGACCAGGCCCATCGCCTGCATCTGCTTGAAGAGCGGCACGATGAGGATCTGGCCGGGCATCATGATCGACGCGACCGTGAGGAACTGCAGCAGGCCACGGCCCTTGAAGAGCGTCTGCGAGAAGGCGAACGCCGCCATCGCCGAGATCAGGACGGTCAGCGCGGTCACGAGGACGGCGACGACCAGGCTGTTCCACATCCAGCCCAGCAGCTCGCTGTTGCCGAGCACCTGCCGGTAGGCGTCGAGGGTCCAGCCCTGCGTGGGCCACCACGACGCGGGCAGCGCGGCCTCGGCCTCGTGCTTGAAGCTGGTGACGGCGCCCCACGCGAGCGGGAGCAGCCACAACACCGCCATGACGACGAGCGCGGCGAGCGCGGCGGCCCGCACCCACGGGGACGGCCCGATCGTGAGCTTGGTGAGGGTGCGGTTCTCGGCCCTCGCCTGCTGCGCGGCCGACCGGCGTGCGGCGACCAGCGTGGAGACGGACCCCGGGGCGTGCTCGGTGACGGCCACGTCAGACCTCCTTCTTCGTCGGCAGGAGCCGGACCAGCGTGAACACGAGGATCAGGGCGAAGAACACGTAGGAGATGGCCGAGGCGTACCCGAGCCGATAGTTCGTGAAGCCCGTGTCGTAGACGTACTCGAGGATGGGCCGCGTGCTGCCGTTCGGACCGCCCGCGGTGAGCAGGTAGATCTGGTCGAACACCTTGAGCGACGCGAGCAGCTGCAGCACGACGATCACCCCGGTGATGGTCTTCAGCTGCGGCAGGGTGATGGCGAAGAGGCGTCGCCAGCCACCGGCGCCGTCGATCGTCGCCGCCTCGTACTGCTGCTGGGGGATGCCCTGCAGCGCGGCCAGGTAGAGGAGGAAGTTGAACCCGACGGTCCACCACACGGTGACGAGCGCGATGGAGAACATGGCGACGTTCTCGTCGGTGAGCCAGCCGATCGGCCCGAGGCCGAGCTTGGCGAGCCACACGTCGAGCAGGCCGATCTCCGGCTGGAAGAGCCAGCTTGCCAGGGACGACACGACGGCGCTGGTCAGCAGGAACGGGGCGAAGAACGACATCCGCCACACCCACTGGCCGGGCAGGCCGGTGTGCACCAGCAGGGCCATGACGAGCGCGACCACGATGAGCGGCACGGTGCTGAGCACCGTGAACCACACGGTGTGCCACAGGGTCGTCCACACCTGCGGGTCGCTGAACGCCTCGACGTAGTTGTCGAAGCCGATGAAGGAGCTCCCCGTGGCGGTGAGGCTCTGGTCGGTGAAGCTCATCCACAGGCCGTAGATCGTCGGCCACAGGAGGAAGAGCCCGGTCGCCGCCGCGAACGGCGCGACGAACAGGTAGCCGGACCGGTCGCGGGCGCGCAACGACGTGCGCGTGGACCGGGTCGTGCCGGCGGTGCGGGGCCCTGCGCTGCGCCGGGAGGGGCGCGCGACCGGGGCGCTCAGTGACGTGCTGGAGGCGGTCATCGTCGTCCTCTCTCTTCTCAGGCGGGGCTCGGCTGCGCGAGGAAGCGGTTCATCTCGCTGAGCATGCGGTCGACGGCGGTCTTCGGGGACGCCTTGCCGGACAGGGTGTCGGTCATCGAGTCGCCCATCCGGGTCTGGAAGTCGCTGCCGCCGCCCGTGAACCAGGCGTCGGGGTCGAAGACGGCGATCTCGGCCGCGGGCGCGTAGTCGCGCTGCGGGGTGAGCTCCTGATACTCCGCCGTCTGCACGACCGGCTGGTACGCCGGGATGTGCCCGGCGGACGCCCAGGTGAGCCCCTCCTTGAGGAGTCCGGCCAGCACGCGGTACGTGGCCTCCCGCTTGGCGGGGTCCGCGTGCGCCTGCCTCGGCAGGACGAAGGAGTGCGAGTCGGCGTAGTTGGCCGGCTGGCCGAAGATCGTCGGGAACGGCGTGCCGCCGACGTCGGGGATGGCGTCGCGGAACATCGGCAGGTCCCACTCGCCGGCGAACATCAGCCCCGTGCGCTTCGACATGAACCGCCCGGACGCGGCGCCGCCGTCCTGGTTCGTGGCCGCCACCGTGCCGTCGACCATCGACTGGAGGAACTCGAAGACCTCCGTCGCCGCCCGCTCGTCGATCTCGGCCGGCTTGCCCGGCGTGAGGTCGTACTCGCCGCCGTTCTGGCTGTACAGCCCCCAGAACATGCGCCAGCAGCCTGCCGGGTCGCGGAGGTAGCCCCACGAGACGCCGGTCTCGCCGGTGACCTCCGCCATCGCACGGCCGGCGTCGAGGAAGGCGTCCGGGCCGGGTGCGATCGACAGCAGGCCGTCGCCGTCGAGCAGGCCCGCGTCCCCGGCGATCGCCGGGTTGTTGAACGTGATGTAGGGGTGCGTGTCGAGCGGCAGCGCGTACAGCTGGCCGTCGAACTGCGCCTTCTCCCACACGGCGGGCGCGAAGTCGTCCTGGGTGATGCCGAGCTCGGCCAGCGCGTCGAGATCGAAGGGCTCGAGCAGGCCGCCGGGCGCGTAGCCCGCCAGCCGGGACATGTGCATCACCGCGGCCTCCGGCGGGCGTCCGCCGGACGACGCCATGGCGAGCTTCGTGTAGTACGGCGCGCCCCACGCGAGCGTCGTGGAGTCCACGGAGATGTCGGCGTTGGCCTGGGCCACCGCGCCCACCATCTCCTGCATCAGGGCGCCGTCACCGCCCGAGAACAGGTCCCAGATCATGACGGACGTGCGGCCCGACCCGGACGCCGACGGGGTCGCGCACCCGGACAGCGCACCGCCCAGGGCGATTCCGCCCGCGCCGACGAGGGCCGCCTGGAGCAGGCCGCGCCTGCTCAGCCCGACGTCGTCCACCGTGCCGCTCGAACCCGACCGACGGGGGAACCGGCCCTGGGCGCGGCTGGGCCACGGCCCTGACATACCCCCGGACGTACGCAGCTTGGTCTTCATCGACCCTCCTGAGTGCAACGTTGCGCTCCAACGTGGGACCACGATGGACTAGGCGGCGCGGACCGTCAAGAGGTCCGCTGACACGGTGGCGACGACGCCCCCTTGTCGGGCGAGAAAGGGTCGGTGGATGGCAGCACAGGACGAGCGCGACACGACGACGGTGCCCGGGGCGACGGTGTCCTCGGGCGCGCCCGGGCGCCCGGGGGCGGGCCGCGGGTCCGGCCGGGTCGGGATCAAGGACGTGGCGGCGGCCGTCGGCGTCTCCTGGAAGACGGTCTCGAACGTCGTCAACGGCACCGGCCGGGTCGGCGAGGAGACGCGCGCCAAGGTCGAGGCCATGATCGTCGAGCTCGGGTACCGCCCGAACCTCGCGGGCCGACAGCTGCGGCAGGGGCGCACGAACACGCTGGCGCTCGCGGTCCCGTGGGCCCACTCGCCCTACTTCTCGCTCCTGGCGCACATCGTCATCGACGTGGCCGGCGCTCGGGGGTACCGGGTGCTCATCGAGGAGACGCGCACCGACCGGGACGCGGAGCTCCAGGTGGCGCGCGGGTTCCGGGTCCAGGCGATCGACGGGATCATCTTCTCGCCCCTCGCCCTCGGCCCGGCGGAGATCGCCGAGGTGCGCGGGGAGACGCCGATGGTGCTGCTCGGCGAGCGCGACGACCCTGGTCATGACCGCCGCTGGCGCACCGACCACGTGAGCATCGACAACGTCCGCGCCGCGCGGGAGGTCACCGAGCACCTGCTCGCGACGGGCCGGAACCGCCTCGCCTTCGTCGGTGCGGAGTCCGTGGCGGACCGTTCGGGCACCCCGCGGCTCCAGGGCTTCCAGGAGGCCCACGCCGCGCGGGAGCTGGAGGTGGACCCGAGGTGGATCGTGCCCGTGGCGCAGTTCTCGCGCCCCGACGGCATGCGGGCGGCCGAGTCGCTGCTGCCGCGCATCGACCAGGTGGACGGTCTCGTGTGCGCCAACGACGAGCTGGCGCTGGGTGCGCTCTACGCGCTCCGGCTCAACGGGGTGCGGGTGCCCGAGGACGTGGCCGTCACGGGCTGGGACAACACCGAGGACGGCCGGTACTCGAACCCGTCGCTGACCACGGTCGCGCCGGACCTGCAGGCCATCGCCGAGACCGCCGTGGACCGGGTGATCGCGCAGGTGGAGGGGGCTGCCGGCGGCGACGGCGAACGGGACGTCGACGTCGTCGTGGCGCACCGGCTGCTGGTGCGGGAGAGCAGTCGGAGCGCCTGACGGTCCTCGGCCAGGAGGAAATTTCTGATTCAACGTTGCATTCTGGCTGCCGGGAAGGTTGAATCTCTCGCGGAACTGTCGTCCATGCAACGGAGCACCACGATGTCCGTCCTCGATCGCCTCGACCCTCCCTCCGCCCCTGTCGGCGCGGCCGTGCCGCGGCCGGAGTATCCGCGCCCGCAGGTGGTGCGTGACCGCTGGTTGAACCTCAACGGGGAGTGGGGGTTCGAGATCGACCCCGGCGACTCCGGCCTGGAGCGCGGCCTGCGCGAACGGCCGCTGACCGGCTCGATCACCGTCCCGTTCGCCCCGGAGTCCGAGCTCTCCGGCGTCGAGAACACCGACTTCCTGGAGGCGGTCTGGTACCGCCGCGAGGTGACCGTCCCGGCCGACTGGACCGAGGTCGCCGGCGACGACACGCACGTGCTGCTGCACTTCGGCGCCGTCGACCAGGACGCGACGGTCTGGGTGGACGACGTCGAGGTGGCCCGCCACCGCGGCGGGTTCACGCCGTTCACCGCTGACCTGTTCGGCGTCGCGGCGCCGGGCGAGACGGTGACCGTCGTCGTGCGCGCCCGCGACCACCGCGGCATCCCGCAGGCCCGCGGCAAGCAGTCCGGCCTGTACGCCAACAAGGACTGCCACTACACGCGCACCACGGGTATCTGGCAGACGGTGTGGATGGAGCCGGTGCCGGGCGCCAGCCTGCGCCGTCCGCGCATCACGCCCGACCTCGCCGCCGGAGCGCTGGACGTGCGCGTGCCGCTCACGCAGAACCGCCGCGGCCACCACGTGGTCGTCACCGTGAGCGACGCCGACGGCGTCGTCGCGACCGAGACGACGCGCGCGGACCTCGACCTCGCGCCGTCGGTGCGCGTCGTGGTCCCCGCCGACCGCGTGCGGCCGTGGTCCACGCAGGATCCGCACCTGTACGGCGTCGAGGTCGAGCTGCACGACGCCGCGGGCGACGTCGTCGACGCCGTCCGCTCGTACGCGGGCCTGCGGTCCGTGGCGATCGAGGGCAAGGCGGTCCGCATCAACGGCGAGCCCGTGTTCCAGCGCCTCGTGCTCGACCAGGGCTACTGGCCCGAGTCGCTCATGACCGCCCCGAGCGACGCCGCGCTCCTGCGCGACGTCGAGCTCGGCCTCGAGGCCGGATTCAACGGCGCGCGCCTGCACCAGAAGGTCTTCGAGGAGCGCTACCTGTTCCACGCCGACCGCCTCGGCTACCTGGTGTGGGGCGAGTTCGGCGACTGGGGCTCCGGCGACTTCGGCCGTCGTGACGACCACCAGAAGCCGACGACGTCGTACGTCGCCGAGTGGCTGGAGGCCCTCGAGCGGGACTTCTCGCACCCGTCGATCATCGGCTGGTGCCCGCTGAACGAGACCCACCAGCTGCTGCACGACCGGATCACCCAGCTCGACGACGTCACGCGCGCGATGTTCCTCGCGACCAAGCTCGCCGACCCGTCGCGCCCCGTGCTCGACGCGAGCGGCTACTCGCACCGGGTGCTCGAGACCGACGTCTGGGACTCCCACCACTACGAGCAGGACCCGGAGACGTTCGCCCGCGACATGGCGGGGCTGACGACCGACGAGCCCTGGGCGAACAGCTACGACGGGGACCCCATCTCGCTGCCCTACAAGGGCCAGCCGTACTTCTGCAGCGAGTACGGCGGCATCTGGTGGAACCCGGAGGAGGCCGCGCGCGCCGCGGGCGACGACCGCAGCGAGTCGTGGGGGTACGGCCAGCGCGTGGCGGACGAGGAAGAGTTCCACGTGCGCTTCGCCGGCCTGACGGACGCCCTGCTCGACGACCCGCTGATGTTCGGCTACTGCTACACCCAGCTCACCGACGTGTTCCAGGAGCAGAACGGCATCTACCGGTTCGACCGGTCCGAGAAGCTCGACGTCGACCGGGTCCGTGCCGTCCAGGTGCGCCCAGCCGCCTTCGAGAAGGACGCCGACTGAGCACCGGCGCACGGCGCTGAGAAGTCGTACCGAGCCGCGGGGGGGGGGGGGCCCCGGCCCGCGCCCCCCGGGCGGGGGGGCCGGGGGGGGGGGGGCCCGCCCCGCCCCCCCCGCCGCCCCCCGCGGGAGAAAAAAAAGGAAGAGGGCCGCGAGAGTAGGAGTG
>NZ_JBHXAW010000027.1:0-24188 GCF_042726645.1 Isoptericola sp. NPDC060257 | reverse complement strand
CCTCTATCCTGAGGCGCGTGAGCGAGCAGCAGAGCACCCCGGACCCCGCCCTGACGACGCTGGTCGGGCTCGCGGCCTACACGGAGCTGGCCGCGTTCGGGCTGCTCGCGGCCCGGTCGGTGGACGCCCCCGACCTGCCCGCCCGCCAGACGCTGGCGACGGCGGCGGGGGAGGCGCTGGGCCGGCAGGAGCGGCTGCTCGATCTCGTCGACGCCCCGGGGCCCGACGGCTCCGGGGGCGGCGGCGCGGCCGCGGCGATGGCCCCGTTCGACGGTGCGCTGGCCGACTTCGACGCCCGCACGACGCCGTCGGGCTGGGCCGAGGGCCTGCTCAAGAGCATCGTGGGGCTCGGCGTCGCGCAGGACCTGTGCCGGGAGCTCGCCGCGGGCCTGCCCGACGGCGCGGCGGCCTTCGTGGCCGCCGTCGGCGAGCCCCGCCCCGACGACCCCGTGACCGCCGTGCTGGCGGGGGCCGCCACGGCGGACGGTGTGCTCGCCTCGCGCCTGGCGCTGTGGGGGCGCCGCGTCGTCGGCGAGGCGCTGGGCCTCGTCCCGGTGCTGCTCGCGGCGCACCCGCCGCTGGCCGCGCTGGCCTCTCGCGCGTGGGCGGCCGCCGACGACGGCGGCGCGTCCGCGCAGGCGTGGCTCGTCTCGCGGCTCACCGCCGAGCACACGCGCAGGATGGACCGGCTCGGCCTCGCCGCCTGACGCCGACCGGCGCCGCGCCGTCAGAGGGCGCCGAAGCCCACCCGGGCCTGCTCGGTGGCGCCCACCTCGACGTAGCCGATCGTGGCGGTCGGCACGAGGATGGTGCGCCCCCGCGAGTCGGTGAGCTCCAGGAGCCCCCCGTCGGCGATCGCGCTGCGCACCGCGGTGGTCACGTCCTCCGCCGTCTGGTCGGTCTCGACGACCAGCTCGCGGGCCAGGTTCTGCACACCGATCGTGATCTCCACGTTGTCTCCTTCGCGAGCCGCGCCGGTCGTGCCGGCGCGCGTCTGTCGGCCGTCTTCCGGCCGTCCGTCGTTCCCGGTCATCCCGGACGTCTCGTCGATCCTAGCCACGGCCGCGCGCCACGACCGGCCCGGACGGCGTTTGTCAGCGGAGGGTGAAACTGCTCGTCGCGCGGGCGGGGCGGTCGGGTCGGGCGAGCGGTCGGTGGGGCGGTCGGTGGGGCTGTCGGTGGGGCATGGTCGAATCGGTCCCGTGACGTCAGCCCCCTCCACCGCCGTGCGCCTCGTGGCGCCGGAGCCCGCCGCCGTCGCGAGCGCCGGCGGCGCGCTGGACGCCACGCAGGAGGCGGCCGTGGAGACGGCGCTCGCCGGCGACGTCACGCTCGTGGTCGGGGCGCCGGGCACGGGTCGGACGACGGTCGCGACGACGGTGGCGGTGCGGGCCATGACGGGCCGCGACGGAGGGCGCGGCGTCGACCCGTCGCGCGTGCTGGTGCTCGCGGCGTCGCGCCGGTCGGCCGCACGGCTGCGCGACGAGGTGACCGCGCGCGCGGGCCGCACGGTCGGTGCCCCGATGGTGCGCACGCCCGCGTCGGCGGCGTTCGCGGTGCTGCGGTCGCGGGCGGCGGCGCACGGTGACGCCGCGCCGACGCTCGTCTCCGGGCCGGAGCAGGACCTGGTGCTGGCCGAGCTGCTCGAGGGGCACCTGTCCGGGGAGGGGACCGACCTCGCCCTGCCGCCGGGGCTGCCCGAGGAGTCGCTCGGCCTGCGCGGGCTGCGGCAGGAGCTGCGCGACCTGCTCATGCGCGCCGCGGAGCGCGGGCTCGGCCCGGTGGACCTCGACGAGCTGGGCCGCCGGCACGACCGCCCCGAGTGGGTGCTCGCCGCGCAGCTCTACGAGGAGTACCTGGACGTCACGACGCTGCGCCTCGGCACCCCTGACGCGGGCGCCCGGTACGACCCGGCGGGCGTGATCGACGAGGCGGCGCACGCCCTCGCGGGCTGGGACGACGAGCTGCCGGACGTGCTGCGCCCGTCCTGGGACCTCGTCGTCGTGGACGACTACCAGGAGGCGACCGTCGCCACGGCGCGGCTGCTGCACGTGCTGCACGACGCCGGGGCCCGGCTCGTGCTCCTGGCGGACCCGGACTCCGCGGTGCAGGGCTTCCGCGGCGCGTCCCCGGGTCTGGTGGGGCGCGCCGCCGCGCCCGCGCGCGCCGGCGTCGTGGGGGCGTTCGACGCGCGCACCGTGGTGCTGGGCACCGCGTGGCGGCAGCCGGAGGGGCTGCGGGCGGTGACGCGGGCCGTGACGTCGCGCATCGCGACCGTCTCCGGCGCCCTGCACCGCGGCGCCGGCCCGCGGCCCGACGCCGGTCCGGTGGGCGACGACGGCGGCCCGGGCGCGGACGGCGAGGACGGGTCGGGGGCGGACGGCGAGGACGGGTCGGGGGCGGACGGCGAGGACGGGTCGGGGGCTGCGGCGTCGCCCGGCGCGGGGGACGGACCCGCGCCGGAGGGGCCGTCGGGCGTGCAGGTCGCGGTGCTCGCCGGGCCGGCGCAGGAGGCCGCGTTCGTGGCGCGCGAGCTGCGTGCGGAGCACCTGCTGCACGGCACGCCGTGGGAGCGGATGGCGGTCGTGGCGCGCAGCGGCGACCGGCTGGCCTCGCTGCGGCGCGACCTGGTCGCGGCGTCGGTGCCGGTGGCGCTGCTCGGCTCGGACCTGCCCCTGCGCGACGAGCCGGCGGCGTCGCCCCTCCTGGCGGCGCTGCGCGTGTGCGCGGCCGGCGGCGGCGTGGACCGGCTGCTCGCGGAGGAGCTCGGGGAGCCCGGCGTGGGCTCCGCCCTCGACGCCGAGACGGCGGCGCTGCTGCTCACGTCCCCGGTGGGCGGGCTCGACGCGGTGGCGCTGCGCCGCCTGCGGCGCGCGCTGCGGGCGGAGGAGCTGTCGGGCGGCGGCGGACGGTCGTCGGACGTGCTGCTGGTCGAGGTGCTGGACGACCCGGCGCGCGCGGAGACGCTGCCGACGCCGGTGCGGCGCGGCCCCCTCGCCGTCGCGCGGGTGCTGGCCTCGGGCCGGGCGGCGGCGAGCGAGCCGGGCGCCACCGCGCAGACCGTGCTGTGGGCGGTGTGGGCGGCCACCGGGCTCGCGGACCGGTGGCGCGACCAGGCGCTGGCGGGCGGCCCCGCCGGGGCGCGCGCGGACCGCGACCTGGACGCCGTCCTGGCCCTGTTCCGCGCCGCCGAGACGTACGTGGACCGCATGCCCGGCGCCCCCGTCGCCGCGTTCGTCGACTACCTCGCGTCGCAGGACCTGCCCGCCGACTCGCTCGCGGCGTCCGCGGTGGGAGCGCACGCCGTCGAGGCGCTCACCCCCGCGGGCGCGGCGGGGCGCGAGTGGGACGTCGTCGTGGTCGTGGGCGTGCAGGACGGCGTGTGGCCGGACCTGCGGCTGCGCGACTCGCTCCTCGGCTCGCAGGCGCTCGTGGAGCTGCTCGCCGGGCGCTCCGACGACGCGCACGGCATGGGCCCGGAGGCCCGCCGCCAGGTGCTCGCGGACGAGCTGCGGGCGTTCGCGGTCGCGACGTCGCGGGCGCGGCGCCGGCTGGTCGTGACGGCGGTCGAGGACGCCGAGGACGCGCCGTCGGTGTTCCTCGACCTGGTCGAGCCGCCCGACGGCGACCGGGCGGGCGCCGAGGGGCCCGACCCGCGCCGCGTGACCGTGGGCCCGCCGCTCGACCTGCGCGGCGTGGTGGCCGAGGCGCGCGCGACGCTCGTCCGTGCGGGCGGCCGCACCGACGACGACGGACCGGTCGACGTGGCCGCCGCGCTGCTCGCCGACCTGGTGGACGCGGGGATCGCCGAGGCCGACCCGCGCACCTGGTACGGCGTGGCCGCGACCTCCAGCGACGCGCCGCTGTGGGGGCCGGACGACGTCGTGACGGTCTCGCCGTCCAAGGTGGAGACGGTGAGCACGTGCGCGCTGAAGTGGGCGTTCGAGTCGGCGGGGGCCACGGCACCCGACGCCACGCACCAGACGCTCGGCACGCTGGTCCACGCGATCGCGGAGGACCTGCCGAAGGCGTCGCTCAGCGAGCTGCGCGCCGAGCTGGACCGGCGCTGGCCGGAGCTCGCGCTACCCGACGGCTGGCCGTCGCGCCAGCTGCGGAACCGCGCCGAGCAGATGATCGAGCGCCTCGCCGCCTACTACGGCGAGGCGGGCGACCCGCTGCTGGTGGAGCCGGCCTTCGAGCTCACCGTGGGGCGGGCTCGCCTGCGCGGCAAGATCGACCGCGTCGAGGACGCGGGCGACGACGGCGTGACGGTGGCCGACCTCAAGACCGGCCGCAGCGCGCCCGCCCGCGCGAAGGCCACCGAGCACCCGCAGCTCGGGGCGTACCAGCTCGCGGTGTCCGAGGGCGCGCTCGACCTGCCGCCCGGCACGCCCAGCGCGGGGGCGCGGCTCGTGTACGTGGGGACGCCGACCGTGGCGCCGACGCTGCGCGACCAGCCCGCGCTCCAGGTCGGCGAGGACGGGTCGAGCTGGGCGCGGGCCCTCGTGGAGAGTGCCGCCGACACGATGGCGGCGGGCCGCTTCACCGCGCACGAGAACGACCTGTGCCCCATGTGCCCCGTGCGCCGGTCGTGCCCCGTGCAGCCCGAGGGAAGGAACGTGATCGAGTGACCGGCGACGGCACCACCGGCACCGACGGCGCTGCCGCGTCCGACCCGCGGGACGACCGCCCCCGCGACGGCCGCGACGACCTCGCCGGGGCGTTCGCGGACGAGACGTGGGCCGCGCTGGGCGAGCCGGGCCGCGAGGCCGACCTCGGGTTCCCGGAGCTCGCCGGCGTCGGCCCCGCGTCGCCGGACGCGGTGCTGTTCGACGACGCCGCGCTGCTCGGCGGCTCGCTGCTCGCCGGCTCGACGGCCGACGACGGCGCCGGGACGGCCGGGCGCCGCGCTCCCGCAGAGCCGCGGCTGTCCGCCCGCGAGATCGCCGAGCTGCTCGGGCGGCCCTCGCCCACGGACGAGCAGGTCGCCGTCATCGAGGCGCCGCTGGAGCCGGTGCTCGTCGTCGCCGGGGCCGGGTCGGGCAAGACGGAGACGATGGCGGCGCGCGTGGTGTGGCTCATCGCGAACGAGCTCGTGGCGCCCGAGGAGGTGCTCGGGCTGACGTTCACGCGCAAGGCGGCGGCCGAGCTCACCCAGCGGGTGCAGTCCCGTCTCGCGCAGCTCGCCCGCGCGCAGGGCCGAGCGACGTCGGGGCTCGACCTGCTCGCGCGGCCGACCGTCGCGACCTACAACGCGTACGCGGCGTCGCTGGTGTCCGACCACGGGCTGCGGCTCGGCATCGAGCCGGGCTCGCGCCTGCTGGGCGAGGCGAACCAGTGGCAGCTCGCGGCACAGGTCGTGGAGTCGTGGGCCGACGACCTCGGCACCGACAAGGCGGTGAGCACCGTCACCGGCGCCGTCCTGGCGCTGTCGGGCGAGCTCGGCGAGCACCTGCTGCCCGTGGACGAGGCGCGCGACGCGCTGACCGACGTCGTCGCCCGTCTGGACGCGCTGCCGCTCGGCCCACGGCAGAAGAAGCGGACCAAGGAGATCCAGGGGCTGATCGACTCGGTGGCGGAACGCGCCCGCCTGCTCGACCTCGTCGCGGAGTACCGGCGTCGCAAGCGCGTCGCGGACTCGCTGGACTTCGGCGACCAGATCGCGTTCGCGGCCGAGCTGGCGCGGTCGGTGCCGGCGGTCGGGGCCACGGAGCGCTCCCGCTTCCCGGTGGTGCTGCTCGACGAGTACCAGGACACGTCGTACGCCCAGGTCGAGCTGCTCGCCGGGCTGTTCGGCGGCGGGCACGCCGTGACCGCGGTGGGCGACCCGCACCAGTCGATCTACGGCTGGCGGGGCGCCTCGGCGTCAGGGCTGGCCCGGTTCGGCGAGCGGTTCCGCACGCGCGGGGGAGCGCCGGCCGCCGTGCGCTACCTGAGCACGTCGTGGCGCAACGACGCGGCCGTGCTCGCGGCCGCGAACGTCGCCGCGGCGCCGCTGCGCGAGCGCGCGCGGCACACCGGCACGGGCGTCGACGTCCCGCCGCTCGACCTGCGGCCCGGCGCGGGGACGGGCGTCGTGCGCGCGCACGTCGCCGCCACGA
This sequence comes from Isoptericola sp. NPDC060257, assembly GCF_042726645.1. Classification (NCBI taxonomy): domain Bacteria; kingdom Bacillati; phylum Actinomycetota; class Actinomycetes; order Micrococcales; family Promicromonosporaceae; genus Isoptericola; species Isoptericola sp. NPDC060257. The sequence goes on along the minus strand of NZ_JBHXAW010000027.1, from coordinate 18,087 downwards.
GCGAGGAGGAGGCGGAGGCGGCGGCGGAGTTCGTCGCGGCGCGCCGGCGCCGCGCGTGCCGCCGGGACGGCTCCGACCGGGTGACGGCCGCCGTCCTGTGCCGGGCGCGGTCGCAGTTCGCGGCGGTCGAGGTCGCTCTGCGGCGCCGCGGGCTGCCGGTCGAGGTCGTGGGCCTGGGCGGGCTGCTGTCCACGCCGGAGGTGGTGGACGTCGTCGCGCTGCTCGAGGCCGTGCACGACCCGTCGCGGGGCGACTCGCTGCTGCGGCTCCTCACCGGGCCGCGGGTCAACCTCGGCGCCGCGGACCTGCACGCCCTCGGCTCGTGGGCGTCGGACCTGGCCCGCGCCGACGGCGCACGGCCGGACGACCACGCCGCGGCACGGGACGGGGATCCGGAGGGGGAGGACGACGACGCTCCCGTCGTCGTCGAGGGCGACGTCGTGGACCACCGCTCGATCGTCGACGCGCTCGACGACCTGCCGGCGCCGGGCCGCCCCGCCCGCGACGGCCGCGTCCTGTCCGCCGCGGGCCACGGCCGGCTGGCCGCCCTCGCCCGGCTGCTGCGCGAGCTGCGGGGCCTCACCTACCTCTCGCTGCCCGAGCTGGTGGTGGCGGCCGAGCGCGCGCTCGGGCTCGACGTCGAGGTCGCCACGGCGCAGGTGCTCGCGGAGACGCTCACCCCGGTGACCGGCCCCGGGGGCGGAGGGGCCGCCGCGGGCGTGAGCCTGCGCGGGCGCGAGCACCTCGACGCGTTCCGCGACGTCGCCGCGAGCTTCGCGCAGTCGGCCGACGTCGCGACGCTCGGCGCGTTCCTCGCGTGGCTCGGCGTCGCCGGCGACCAGGAGCGCGGGCTCGACATGCCGGTCCGCGAGCCCGACCCCGACGCCGTGCAGGTCATCACCGCGCACGCCGCGAAGGGGCTGGAGTGGGACGTGGTGGCGGTGCCCGGGCTGGTGGACGGCGTGTTCCCGAGCCAGGCGGAGTCGGCGCAGGGTCGCCTGGACAGCGGCTGGCTCACCGACGTCTCCGCACTGCCGTACCACCTGCGCGGCGACGCGCCCGACCTGCCCGAGTTCACCTGGGCGGAGGCGGCCGACACCAAGGACCTCGCCGCCCGGCGCGACCAGTTCCGCGCGGACAGCGGCGCGCACCGGCTCGCCGAGGAGCGGCGGCTCGCCTACGTCGCGTTCACGCGTGCCCGCCGCGAGCTGTTCCTCACCGCGCACTGGTGGGGCACGGGCAGCACGCCGCGGCGCGTCTCGCCGTTCCTCGCGGAGCTCGTCGAGGCCGGGGTGGTCGACGCGGGCGGCTGGGCCGACCAGCCCGACCCGGCGACGGGAAACCCCCGCGACGCCGTGGAGCACGCCGCGCCCTGGCCCGCTCCGGAGCAGGCCGCCGGGGACGGAGCGGCGGACGACGCCGAGCCCGACCCTGCCGGAGCCCCGCCCGGGCCCGGCGACGCCGAAGGCCCGACGCCGCGCGACGTCCTGCGGACGTCGGCGGCCCGGGTCGACGCGGCGCGCGCCGACCTCGCGAGAGCCGAGGGCGAGGGCGCCGCGACCGGCGTGCTGCGCGACGCGGCCGGGCGCGACCTGGTGCTGCTGGCCCGCACGCTGCTCGCGGAGCGCGGGGAGCGGGGGTCGCGGCAGGTCGAGCTGCCGGCGCACGTGTCGGCGTCGGGCCTGGTCCGGCTCGCCGGGGACCGCGACGCCTTCGCGCTCCAGCTGCGGCGGCCGGTGCCGCAGGAGCCGACCGTGCACGCCCGGCGCGGCACGCACTTCCACGAGTGGGTCGAACGGTTCTTCACGTCGTCGTCCCTGGTCGACGTGGACGACCTGCCGGGCGCCGAGGACGGCGAGATCGCGCCGGACGTCGACCTGGAGACGCTGCGGCAGCGCTTCACGGAGTCCGTGTGGGCGTCCCGCACCCCGCTCGCGGTCGAGGTCGACGTCGAGACGCCGGTGGGCGGCGTGATGCTGCGCAGCCGGATCGACGCCGTCTTCCCCGACGACGACGCCCCGCCCCCCGCGGAGGGCGAGCCGCCGGCCGTCGTCGTCGTGGACTGGAAGACCGGGCACGAGCCCCGCGACGCGGGCGCGCGCTCCGCCCGTGAGGTGCAGCTCGCCGTCTACCGGCTCGCCTGGTCCCGCTGCACCGGGCTGCCGCTCGACAGGGTCTCCGCCGCATTCGTCTACGTCGCGAGCGGCACGACCGTCCGCCCCCGGCGCCTGCTCGACGAGGCCGAGCTGGAGGCGCTGGTACGGGGCGAGCCGCACCAGCGGTAGGGCTCACCAGCGGTAGTCGAGGAACTTCCCGTCGAGGGTCACCACCACCCGGTCGCCGTCCGGGTGGGCGCGCCGGGCGATGTCCACCTGGAAGTTGATCGCCGACATGATCCCGTCGCCGAACTCCTCGTGGATGAGCTCCTTGAGCGCCGGCCCGTACACGGCCAGCGCCTCGGTGAAGCGGTAGATCGTCGGGTCGGTGAGCACGGCCTCGTCGCGGACGCGGTAGGGCTGCAGCCGCAGCGCCTCGGCGACGTCCTCGCCCAGCCCGAGCAGCGCGCACGCCGCGGAGGCCTGGTCCGCCGTCATCGGGTGGTTGCCGAGCAGGGCGGCCGTCGTCCAGACGACCGGGGCGCCGACCGTGTCGGCGATCTCCTGCCAGGTGAGGCCGGAGCGGAGGCGGGCGGTGACGACCTGCTCGGCCGCGGCGGCCTTGGTCATGATCGGGTCCACGGGTGTCCTTCGTTCGGGTGCGTGCTGTCTGACGGCGGCGTGGGGCGGCGGCTCAGCCGACCGGCGTGGCCACGCGCTCCTCGGCGACGGTCTCGACGGGCGCGGGACGACGGCGCTCGGGCCGGGTGCGGTAGTGCGTGAGGTACAGGGGCAGGCCGACGAACGTCAGGCCGCCGACGAGGTTGCCGAGCACGGTCGGGATCTCGTTCCAGACCAGGTAGTCCATGACGGTGAAGTCGCCGCCGAGCAGCAGGCCCGAGGGGAACAGGAACATGTTCACCACGGAGTGCTCGAAGCCCATGTAGAAGAACAGGAACACGGGCATCCACATCACGACGGCCTTGCTGATCGTGTCCTTCGACATGAGGAACGCGACGACGCCGGTGGAGACCATCCAGTTGCACAGCACGCCGCGCACGAACAGCGTGAGCATCCCGGCCGCGCCGTGGTCGGCGTACCCGACCGTGCGCCCCTCGCCGATGTGCCCGATGGCCTGCCCGATCTCGTTGGGCGGCGTGGAGAACCCGTACGTGAAGGTGATCGCCATGAGCACGGCCACGGTGAACGCCCCGGCGAAGTTGCCGCAGAACACGAGGCCCCAGTTGCGCCACATGCCGGCCCAGGTGGCGCCCGGGCGGCGGGCGATGACGGCGAACGGCACCAGCGTGAAGACGCCGGTGAGCAGGTCGAAGCCCATCAGGTAGAGCATGATGAAGCCGATCGGGAAGAAGGCCGCCCCGAGCAGCGGGTTCCCGGTGTTCGTCGAGATGGTCACGGCCATCGCGGCGGCCAGGGCGAGGATGGCCCCGCCCATGAACGAGCGGATGAGCGTGTCCCGGGTGGACATGAACAGCTTCTTCTCGCCGGTGGCGATCATCTGCGAGACGAAGTCCTGCGGCATCACGTACGACATGGCGGACCCTTCGGCGGGAGTGGAGGCGCTGGTGTGCCGCCGAGTCTCGTCGCCGCAGGTTGTGGCCACGTCGCCGTGGTGTTGAGGTCGTGTTTCGGCCCGTCCCGAAGTGGTGAGGCCGCGGTTTCCACGACCTCGCACCGGCGCGTGCGGGCCGGTGAGGCCGGTCAGGCGGGGGCGTCCTCGCGGGTGGCCTCGTCGAGGTCGGCCAGCATGGCCTCGGCGTCGGCGACGACGTCGCCCAGACCGCGGCGGACGCCGTGCAGCAGCCAGCGGGCCAGCGCCAGCTCGCCCACGAGGAGCGCACGGTCGACGAGGCGCGCGTCGTGCAGCTCGGTGCGGCGCAGCTGGTAGGCCTCCATGATCGAGTCGACCGCGTCCGGCGGGGCGGCGACGAGCAGCCAGGCGAGGTCGTCGGCCGGGTCGGCCACGCGAGCGTCGGACCAGCCGCTGATGGCGGTGACCCGCCCGCCGGTGACGAGCATCTGGTCGGTGGCGAGGTCCCCGTGCACGACGACGGGCTGGAAGCGCCAGAGGGCCACGTCCTCGAGGGCGGCCTCCCAGCGGCGCAGCAGCGTGGGCGGCACCTTGCCGGTCGCGGCGGCCTCGTCGAGCTCGACCAGGCGGCGCTCGCGGTACTCGGCCGCGGTGTACGACGGCAGCCCGCACGACTCGACGACGGACGCGGGCAGCTCGTGCACCGCGGCGAGGGTGCGGCCGAGGTCGGCGGCGAGGCCGGGTCCGGGCCGCAGGGCCTCGAGGTCGAGCGCGGTGCCCGTCACGTGTCGGTGCACCACGGCGCGCCCGCCCTCGGGCAGCAGCGCGAAGCCGGCGACCTGCGGCACGGTGAAGGGCAGCACGCCCGCGTCCACGTACAGGTGCAGCGCCTCGAGCAGCTCGGTCTCGGCCTCGAGGGCGGCGCCGGCCATGGTGGTGCGGGGCGCGCGCACGAGCCAGTCGACGCCGTCGTCGGCCGTGACGACGGCGACGTCGTAGTCGCCCGGGAGCTCCTCGGGGCGGACCGAGCGGGCGTCCAGGCCCGGGACGGCGGCCGTCGCGAGGGCGGCGAGGGCGAGCGGACTGCGTGGCACCCGCCCACCGTAGACGCTGCCGGGGCCCGGCCGGGAGCACCGCGGCGCGCGTGTCCGCCGTCGTCCCGCCGTCCTCACGCCGTGCGCCCGGGGCGCACCGCCGCAGGTACGGTCGAGGCGTGACGGCCCCCTCCGCGATCCCCGACCTCTCCTACACGCACGCCACCCACGACCGGGCGGCCGAGCGCCGCGCCGAGCCGGGGCTGCTGGCCCGGCTGCTGGACGACCCCGCCACCCGGATCGTCCTGGTGCTGCGCGGCCGCGTGGCCGTCGACGGCGCAGGCGACCTGCTCCTCGTCGACGTGGCGGCGGTCACCGGGCTCCCGGCCGAGCCCGAGCGGGCCGACCGGCCCGACGCGCACGTGCCCGGGCACCGCTGGCTGTTCCTCGGCGAGCAGGACGGCGCGGGGCTGCTGGGCCTCGTGCTGCCCGACGAGGCGGACGCCGACGCCGTGGGGATCGAGGGCGTCTCCCCGGCCGCGCCCGCCTCGCGGCTGGCACGCGAGCACGCGTGGGCCGGGCTGCGCGAGGTGGGCGGGCGGCGCGGCGACGCGCTCGCCGCGGAGGCGGTGGCCCTGGCCGCGTGGCACGCGTCGCACGAGCGCTGCCCGCGGTGCGGCGAGCCGACCGTCGTCGAGCAGGCCGGCTGGGTGCGCCGCTGCGTGGCGCAGGACGTCGAGGTCTACCCCCGCACCGACCCGGCGGTGATCATGGCGGTCGTCGACGACGCCGACCGGCTGCTGCTGGGGCACGCCGCGCACTGGCCGGAGGGTCGCTACTCGACGCTCGCCGGCTACGTGGAGCCGGGGGAGGGTCTGGAGCAGGCGGTGCGCCGGGAGGTCGCCGAGGAGACGTCGGTCGTGATCGGCGACGCGCCCGGCGACGTCGTCTACCGCGGCAGCCAGCCGTGGCCGTTCCCTGCGTCGCTCATGCTCGGGTTCCGGGCGCGGGCCGTCGCGACCGACGTCGAGGTGGACGGCGCGGAGGTGACCGCGGCGCGCTGGTTCACCCGCGAGGAGCTGGTCGCGGGCGTGCGCGCGGGCGAGGTGGGCCTGCCGGGCCGGCCGTCGATCGCCCGCGCCCTCGTGGAGGAGTGGTACGGGGAGGAGCTGCCCGGCTGAGGCGGTCTCCGCCGGCGGGTCAGGCGGTCAGGCGCGCCTTCACGTCGAGCAGCGACGGGTTGGTCGCGGCGGTGCCGTCGGGGAAGACGACGGTCGGGACGGTGCGGTTGCCGTCGTTGACCTGCTCCACGAACTCCGCCGTCCCCGGCTGCTCCTCGATGTCGACCACCGTGTACCCGATGCCCTCGGAGTCGAGCTGGGTACGCAGCCGCCGGCAGTACCCGCACCACGCGGTCGAGTACATGGTGACGGTGCCCGGGGCGGGGAGCTGCGGGGTGACGACGGTCATCGGGATCCTCCTGTGACGGCGGCTGGGGACGACGGGAGCGGGGTGTCGGGGACGGCTGCGAGAATCGCAGACGATGTCGACCACCACCAACTCCCCGAGCGCCCCGCTTCATCCCGACGCGATCCTCGACGCCCTCGACCCCGAGCAGCGCGACGTGGCGCTGGCCCTCACCGGGCCGGTGTGCGTGCTGGCGGGCGCGGGCACGGGCAAGACGCGCGCGATCACGCACCGCATCGCCTACGGCGTGCGGAACGGCACCTACAAGCCGACGTCGGTGCTCGCGGTGACGTTCACCGCCCGGGCGGCGGGGGAGATGCGCACCCGGCTCCGCGACCTGGGCGTCGTGGGCGTGCAGGCGCGCACGTTCCACGCGGCGGCGCTGCGCCAGCTCGGCTACTTCTGGCCGCGCGTCGTGGGCGGCGCGCCGCCGCGGATCCTCGAGCACAAGGCGCCCGCGGTCGCCGAGGCCGCCCGCCGCGTCGGCGTCAGCGTCGACCGGGTCGCCGTGCGCGACCTGTCCTCCGAGGTCGAGTGGGCCAAGGTGTCGCTCGTCACGGCGGAGGACTACGTGAAGGCGGCCCACGTCGACGACCGCCCCGCGCCGTCGGGCTACGACCACCAGACGGTCGCGCGCCTCATCACGGCGTACGAGGACGTCAAGACCGAGCGCGGCGTCATCGACTTCGAGGACGTCCTGCTCATGCTCGCCGACATGCTGAACTCCCACCGGCAGGTGGCCGACGAGGTGCGCTCGCAGTACCGCCACTTCGTCGTCGACGAGTACCAGGACGTCTCGCCCCTGCAGCAGTTCCTGCTCGACCAGTGGCTCGGGGACCGCAAGGAGCTCTGCGTGGTGGGCGACCCCTCGCAGACCATCTACTCCTTCACGGGCGCGACGCCGCACTACCTGCTCGACTTCACGCGGACCTACTCCGAGGCCCAGGTGGTCCGGCTGGTGCGCGACTACCGCTCCACGCCGCAGGTCGTGCACCTCGCGAACCAGGTGCTGCGCCGCGGCCGGGTTCCCGGGGCGCTGGAGCTGGTGGCGCAGCGTCCGGCGGGCCCGCCCGCGAGCTTCACGGCCTACGACGACGACGACGCGGAGGCCACGGGGATCGCGGCCCGCGCGGGCCGGCTCATCGCGTCGGGCGTGCGGCCCAGCGAGATCGCCGTGCTCTACCGCACCAACGCGCAGTCGGCGGCGTTCGAGTCGGCGCTCGCGGACGCCGGGATCAGCTATCTCGTCCGCGGGGGCGAGCGGTTCTTCCAGCGCAAGGAGGTGCGCGACGCGATCGTCCTGCTGCGCGGCGCGGCCCGGTCCGCCGACCCGGACCAGCCGATGCCGGAGCAGGTGCGCGACGTGCTCACCACCGCCGGCTGGACGGAGCAGCCGCCCGCCGCGCGGGGCGCCGCCCGCGAGCGGTGGGAGGCGATGCAGGCGCTCGTGGGGCTGGCCGACGACGTCGCGGCCGCCGCCCCGCAGGACGCGCCGGCCACGATGGCCACCCTCGTCGGCGAGCTGGAGGAGCGGGCCTCGGCGCAGCACGCGCCCACCGTCGAGGGCGTCACGCTGGCGTCGCTGCACGCGGCGAAGGGGCTCGAGTGGGACGCCGTGTTCCTCGCGGGGGTGAGCGAGGGGCTCATGCCGATCTCGCTCGCCGAGACGGACGAGGCGGTCGCCGAGGAGCGCCGCCTCCTGTACGTGGGGATCACCCGCGCCCGCGAGCACCTGGAGCTGTCGTTCGCGCGATCCCGCAACCCGGGCGGCCGGGCCACGCGCAAGCGCACCCGCTTCCTCGACGGGCTGTGGCCGGACGACCCCTCGGACCGGCGCGGCCGCGGGCGGGCGGTGCGCGGCCAGGCGCGCCAGCAGCTCACGGGGGAGCACGACGTCGCCCTGTTCGACGCGCTGCGCGAGTGGCGGCTGTCGGTGGCCCGCGAGACGGACAAGCCGGCGTTCACGGTGCTGGGCGACTCCACGCTGGCCGCCATCGCGGAGCTCAGGCCGACGTCGGTGGCGCAGCTCGCGCGCGTGAACGGCGTGGGCCCGGCGAAGATCGACCGGTACGGGCAGACGATCCTCGCCATCGTGGCGGAGCAGGTCGGCTGAGTACGTACGGCATAACCCGTATTTGTGAGCGGACCTGACGAAAGGTCTTGTGGGCGGGTCGCGGGGCTGCCAGATTGTCGGGGACCGTCCCCGACGAGAGGTGTCCTCCATGGTCCCGGCACCGTTGTTCCCGGCACCGTTCCCGCCCCACCGTTCCCGGCGCGCCCGTGCCGACGGGCGTCGTGCCCGCACGGCGCTGACGGGGGGCGCCGGCGTCGTGCTGGGCGTCCTGCTGGCGGCCTGCTCCGCCGGCGGCAGCGAGCCGGCTGACGGCCACGGCCCGCGGGGCGGCGGCCACGCCGACCACGGATCCCAGGGGACCTCGGAGGGTCATGGCGCGCACGAGATGCCCGAGGGGTTCACCGAGGCGCTCGAACGGGTCACGACCGACCGGGGGACCGAGATCCTCGAGGACGGGCTGATCACCAAGGCCGAGGTGCAGGACCTGCAGCAGGTCCAGGTGGACTGCCTCGTCGACGAGGGCTTCGACGCCAGCCGCGGGGACGGCGGGCTGCAGGTCCGGGCGGTCCCGGACGGGCTGGACGACGCGGGCGTCGCGGCCGCCGTGGAGGGCTGCCTGGGCGACCTGAAGGTCGTCGGCCCGCTGGAGGCGGCGACGTCCTCGGGGGCCTGAACGGGTGCCCGAAAAAACTCGTCGAAGAAAATCTCGAAAAAGATGTGGCGGCCTGGGCGGGGCCGTCTATGCTCGGAGAGTCCCAGACGGAGTGGCGTCTGCCGAGAGGCGGAGGTCCGAGAGCAGTGAGGAGGTGGGTGCACAAGATGGACACGATGACTCAGATCGTGATGGCGACCGCGTCTGCCGGCGCGCCCGGGTACACGTCTGCCCGTGGCGAGCTTGACGCCGTCCGTCCGTTCCGCGCGCGCAAGCACGGAGCAGGCAACGCCGATCTCCACATCGCACCCGACTCCGCCTCCTGGAGACATCCGGTCTAGAACCGGATCCAGGCCGCGGAGTCCCCCCGGGACCCGCGGCCTTCGTCTTTCCGCTCAGGGAAGAAGACCTCACCAGGTCGTTCGAGCCGGACCTCTGACTCCAGAGGTCCACCCGCAGGTCCTGAACACCGACGTTCACATCAACACCCAGGACCTGACGGAGGAACTCGTGCGTCTCGCACAGCTGTTGGACGAGCGGCTGCTCGACACGATCCCCCAGGGCGGAAACGGCCCCTGGACCCCGCATCAACCCCTCACCCAGAGCCCGGCCGAGGTGGCCGAGCTCGACCGCCAGTTCGCGGCGCTGCTGCCGTGCCGTACCAACGACCCGGAGCTCTGGTTCGCCGAGCACACCACCCAGGTCGAGGAGGCCAAGGCGCTGTGCCGTGGCTGCCCGCTGCAGGCAGGCTGCCTCGCCGGTGCCCTCGAGCGGCAGGAGCCCTGGGGCGTCTGGGGTGGTGAGGTCTTCGTCGACGGCAAGGTCGTGGCCCGCAAGCGCGGTCGCGGCCGGCCCCGGAAGTCGGAGACCGTCGCAGCATGACCGCGCAGTGCGCCCGGGACCCCCGGCGCGCTGACCAGGCAGGAACCATCACAGGCCTCCGGCGAGTCCCCGGGGAGCGCGCCCGCACCACGTGCGGCCGGCTCTCCGCGGTCTCGCCGGGGGCCTGTCCTCATTCCGGCAGGCGGGTGCACCCGCAGTCCGGGTGCGGCGCGACGTCCCGTGCCCGCGGTACGGCCTCGGGCAGCGCGACCTCCAGGCTCCGCCCCACGGCGGCGGGCGCCGCCCCGTCGAGCAGCGCGAGCACCTGCCCCGCCGCGAGCGCTGCGGCCGTCGCCGCCAGCATGGTCTCGTGGGCGACGTCGTCGTCCGGGCGGAGCGCGAGGTCCGCGGCGACGAACGGCCAGCGCCGGTCAGCGTCGGCGGCGTGACGGTCGCAGCACCCCACGCACGGCGAGCGTCCCGGCAGCACGAGCGGGCCGACGACGACGTCGGCCTCCCGCACCACCACCGGGAGGTGGGGGACCCCGGCGCCGAGCAGCCGCTCGTAGCGCTCCGGGCGCGCGGCGTGACCCTCCACCACCACGACGGCGTCCGGCAGGCGGGTCTCGCCGGTCGGCGTGACCGGCAGCGCGCTGCCGACGCGCAGCCGCGGGTGCGCGGACGCGAGCCGAGCGGCGGCGGACTGCTCCCGCGGGCGACCGACGTCGCCGGGTGCGTGGCCCCCGAGCCCCAGGTCGCCCACCTGGACGGGGTCGCGGTCGTCGAGCACGAGCGTGCCGACACCGGCGTCCGCGAGGAGGCCGGCCAGCGCGGTGCCGGTCCGGCCGAGGCCGCGCACCCCGACGACGCCGGCGCCGCGGACGGCGAGCGTGGCCGTGCCCGCGCCGTCGGGGCGCAGCGCGCCCAGCACGGTGGCGTCCGGGGTCCAGCCCGGCGCCGCGTCCGCGGCCCCGGACGGCCCGTGCGGGGTGGCGCGGACGAGGAACCCGCCGTCGGCCAGCGCGCGCACGATCTGCTCCTGGCGCTCGGGGCTCACGCCCCAGTGCCGCGCGCCGCGGGCCAGGGAGCGGTGCCGCCGCGCGCCGGCGTCGCGCAGCCACCGCGCCTCGTGGTCGTCCAGCCCGGACAGGACGAGGCTCCAGCGAGGGTCGGTCCCGAGCTGGACCTCGCCGGCGCCGTGGTCGAGGACCGGGGTCGCCGGGCGCAGCGTGAGGAGGGTGCCCGCCGAGGTGGTCGGGCTGTCGGCGTCTGCCATGCGGTCACCCTGGCACGCACGTCGGAGGTCGTCCGGGCGTCGTCCACAGGCCCGTCGTTCGGGCCTCGAGGCCGCCCGGTTCGTGAGGTCTGACACACAGAGTTCACGATTCCCCGGTACCGTCGTGCCGTGGCCCACGACACGATGATGACGTCGGTGGAGGTCCGGCGCAGCCGCCGGCGGACCGCCACGGTCAGCGCGTACCGCGACGGCGAGCGCACCGTCGTCGCCATTCCCGCGCGCTTCTCCCGTGCCCAGGAGCGCGAGTGGGTGGCGAAGATGCTCGCGCGGCTCGAGGACAAGGAGCGTCGTCGGCGCCCGTCCGACGCCGAGCTCGTCGAGCGGGCCAAAGAGCTCTCCGAGCGGTACCTGGACGGTCGCGCCCACCCGACCAGCGTGTCCTGGTCGCCCCACCAGGGCCGGCGCTGGGGGTCGTGCACGCTGGTCGACGGCTCGATCCGGATCTCCACGCGCGTGCAGGGGATGCCCGAGTGGGTGCTCGACTACGTGCTGCTGCACGAGCTGGCGCACCTGCTGCACGCGGGGCACGGCCCCGCCTTCTGGCAGCTGCTCGAGGGCTACCCGCGCACCGACCGCGCCCGCGGGTTCCTCGAGGGCGTCTCCTTCGTCCAGGACGACGGCGGCGCGCAGCCCGGGCCCCCCGGAGGCGACGCCGCCGGCTGAGACTGCCGGACGTCGGGCCTGTCGGAACGAGCGTTCGGAACGAGCCCGGCGCGAGGGCCCCGACAGGCCGACCGGCGACGGGTCAGGAGCTCGGGGAGTCCCCGTCCTCGGCGTCGTCGTCCTTCGCCGACCGGTCCGCGGCGTCCAGGATCTGCGCCAGCGCCGCGTCGACGTCGGACTGCTCCTCTGCCTGCTCCTGACGGCGCGTGAAGTAGCCGGCGGGGTCGTCGAGGTCGGCGGTGCCGGGCAGCAGGTCCGGGTGCTCCCAGACGGCGTCGCGGGCCTGCGGGCCGCCCTCGGCGAGGACGTGCGCGAAGAGCGCGGTGGCGTCGCGGGAGCGCCGCGGGCGCAACTCGAGCCCGACCAGCGTGGCGAAGGTGTGCTCCGCGGGGCCGCCGGCCGCGCGGCGGCGGCGGATCATCTCGCGCAGCGGGTAGGTGTGCGGCAGGTGGGGGAGCGCCGCGGTGGCGGCGACCTCCGTGACCCAGCCCTCGACGAGGGCGAGCGCGGTCTCGAGGCGCAGCAGGGTCGCCTCCTGCTCGGGGGTGTGCTGCAGCCCGAAGACGCCGCCGGTCAGCGCGCCGCGCAGCGCCTCGGGGTCGCTGGGATCGATGTCGCGGACCTGCTGCTCGAGCACGTCCAGGTCGATGGTGATGCCGCGCGCGTACTGCTCGACGAGGCCGTGCAGGTGCGCCGCGAGCCAGGGGACGTGCGTGAACAGCCGGGCGTGCGCGGCCTCGCGCAGCGCGAGGAAGTGGCGCACCTCCTCCAGCGGCGCGTCGAGCCCGTCGGCGAACGCCGTGACGTTGGACGGCAGCAGCACGGTGGCGGGCTCGGACAGGAGCGGGACGCCGACGTCGGTGGCGCCGAACACCTCCCGCGACAGGGTGCCCGCGGCCTGCCCCACCTGCATGCCGAACACGGCCGACCCGAGCCGGCGCATCATCTGGGCGGGGTCGAACGCGCCGCCGCCCAGGGCGCCGGCGGGCAGGCCCGCGAGACCCGGCATGCCCAGCGCGTCGTCGCCGAGCTCCCCGGGGAGCTGGTCGCGCAGCACGGTGGCGAGGGCGTCGGCGACGGACGTCGCGACGGGTGCCACCAGCCGGTTCCAGGCGGGCAGGGTGGCCTCGACCCACTCCGAGCGGCTCCACGCGTGCGCGCGCCCCCCGGCGGGCGGCAGGTCGGTCACGGCGTCGAGCCACAGCTCCGCCACGCCGAGGGCGTCTGTCGCGGCCTTGGCCTGGCCCCCCGTGAGCGACGGGTCGCCCTCGGCGACGGCGACCTGCCGGGCGATGTCGTGCGCGACGTCGGTGTTCACCGGGCCGTCGCCGGACGCGGACAGCAGCCGCTGCACCTGGGCGAGGACGTGCTGCATGGTCGCCGGGTCCGGCGTGCCGGCGCCGGGCATACCCGCGAGCGCGGCCGGGTCGATGCCCTGCGCGCGCATCTGGGCGAGGACCTCGTCGGTGCGGTCGCCGAAGAAGCCCTCCAGCATCGAGCGCAGCATGCGCTCGCGCTCCTCGGCACCCTCGGGGTCGTCGGGAAGGTTGCTCATGCGCGGGGCTCCTCGGCTGTGCGGTGGAGGGACGTCGGGCGACGGCGGCCGTCTTCCGACTGGTTCACCGTAACCACCGACGACGTCCGGCCGGGTCGTGGGGTTCCGGCGGTTCGCTCTGGGCGCAGATCTCCCGGACTCCCCTGACCCACGGGGGCCCGGCCGTGCCTCCGACCGGGCCCCCGACCGTGCCTGTGACCGGGCGCAGCGTCCAGGAACGTCGGCGATGATGTGCCCGTGACCTTCGACCGCGACATCCTCGCGCCCGACGACCCGTCGTCGCCCGACGAGGACACGCTCCCTGGCGCGCGCGCGTCGCGCCGCAGCGTGACGCTCGGCGTCTCCCTGCTGACGACGGCGCTCCTCGCGGCCGTCCTCCTGGTGCTCCCCACGCCCTACGCGATCCGGGCCCCGGGGCCGACGGAGGACACGCTCGGGCTGCAGGGCGCGGACGTGCAGAGCGGTGCGGACGAGACGTCGAGCGGAGGCCGGAGCGCGACGGCGAAGCCGGTCGTCGAGATCGAGGGCGCCGAGACCTACGACGTCACGGGCGAGCTGCGGCTCACCACCGTGTCCGTCTACGGCGGGCCCGGCGGCGACGTCCTGCTCGGCGACGTGCTGTGGGGCTGGGGCTCGCGCGAGCGCTCGGTGCAGCCGGTCGAGTCGATCTTCCCGGAGCAGACCACGCGGGAGCAGCAGCAGGAGGTCGGCCAGGCGCAGATGGCGGGGTCGGAGTCGGCCGCGACCGTGGCCGCGCTGACGGAGCTGGGGTACGAGGTGCCCGCCACCCTCACCGTCGCGGGCACCGTGCCCGACTCCGGCGCCGACGGCGTCGTCGAGGCGGGGGACGTCGTGCGCAGCATCGACGGGCACGAGGTCACGACCCACCAGGACCTGCTCGCTGCCCTCGACGACGTGACGCCGGGCGCCGACGTCACGCTGGGCGTCGAGCGCGACGGCGAGGCGACGGACCTCACGGTGACGACGTCGGAGGGGGACGGGCGGGCCGCGCTCGGCGTGCTCCTCGACCCGGCGTACGACTACCCGGTCGACGTGACCATCCGGCCGGGCGACATCGGCGGGCCGAGCGCCGGCACGATGTTCGCGCTGGCGATCATCACGAAGATGACGCCCGAGGACGAGCTGGACGGCGCGCACGTGGCGGGCACCGGCACGATGAGCGTCGACGGGCTCGTCGGCCCGATCGGCGGCATCCAGCAGAAGCTCTTCGGAGCGGTCGACGCCGGCGCGGACTGGTTCCTCGCCCCGGCGGACAACTGTGACGAGGTCGTCGGGCACGTCCCCGACGGGCTGCGGGTGGTCCGGGTGGCCACCCTCGACGACGCGCGGACCGCGATCGAGGCGATCGGTGCGGGGGAGGGCACGGACCTTCCGACGTGCTCGTGACCGGCGTGTGAAGGGCCGGTCGCCCACCCGCGCGCGAAGCGTGGGAACCTGAGGGATGACAGGGACGTTCCACACCAGAACGTCCGTCCGTCCCGAGCACGAGTGAGGTGCCCGCACCGTGTCCTTCGCTGCCCCACCCCGTCGACGACCAGGCGGCCCGCCCGCCAAGCGCCGCCGCAGCCCCCTGGCGATCACGCTGGTCGTGATCGCCGCGGTCGTCGTCGCGCTGCTCCTGCTCGCGCAGTTCTGGACCGAGATCATGTGGTTCGACGCGCTCGGCTTCGGCAACGTGATCTGGACGGAGTGGATCACCCGCGGCGTCCTGTTCGTCATCGGCTTCCTCGTGATGGCGGCCGCCGTGTTCTCGTCGTTCGCCGTCGCGTACCGGGTGCGTCCCGTCTACGCGCCGTCGACGCCGGAGCAGGCGACCCTGGACCAGTACCGCGAGGCCATCGAGCCGCTGCGGCGCGTCGTGACCATCGCCGGGCCGGTCGTCGTCGGGTTCTTCGCCGGCGTCGCGGCGTCCGCGCAGTGGCGCAGCGTGCTCCTGGCGATCAACCCCTCCTCGTTCGGCGAGAAGGACCCGCAGTTCGGCATCGACCTCGGGTTCTACGTCTTCTCGCTGCCCGCGCTGCGATTCGTCGTGAGCTTCCTCATGGCGGTCGTGATCATCGCCGGCATCGCCGCGCTGGTGACGCACTACCTGTACGGCGGGCTGCGGCTCGGCCCCGTGCCGGCGGGCACCCCGCGCACCACCCGCGCGTCCCGTGTGCACCTCGCGGTGCTGGGTTCCGCGCTCATGCTCGTGATCGGCGCCAACTACTGGCTCGACCGGTACTCGCTGCTGACGGCGACGAACGGCGGCAGCACTGCTGCCACCTACAACGGCGCCTCGTACTCGGACGTGCACGCCGTCATCCCGTCGAAGGAGATCCTCACGGGCGTCGCGGTGCTCGTGGCGCTGCTGTTCGTCGTGGCGGCGGTCCGCGGCACGTGGCGCCTGCCGGCCATCGGCGTCGGCCTCATGGTCGTGTCGGCGATCGCGATCGGCGGCATCTACCCGGCCGTGGTGCAGCGGTTCCAGGTGAACCCCAACGCCCAGGAGCTCGAGGCCGACTACATCCAGCGCAACATCGACGCCACGCACGCGGCGTACGGGCTGGACGACATCGAGACCCAGCCGTACGACGCCACCACGGAGGCGGAGCAGGGCGCGCTGCGCGAGGACGCGGACACCACCGCGTCGGTGCGGCTGCTCGACCCGCAGATCGTCAGCCCGTCGTTCCGCCAGCTGCAGCAGAACAAGCAGTACTACAACTTCGCCGACAACCTGTCGGTGGACCGCTACGACATCGACGGCGAGTCCCGCGACACCGTGATCGCGGTGCGCGAGCTGAACCTCGACGGCCTGGGCGACGGCCAGCGCAACTGGGTGAACGACCACACGGTGTTCACCCACGGCTACGGCGTCGTCGCCGCGTACGGCAACCAGCCCGGACCGGACGGACAGCCCGCCTTCTACGAGGGCGGCATCCCGACGCAGGGTGCGCTCACCGACAAGGGGTACGAGCCCCGCATCTACTTCAGCCCGTCCACGTCGGAGTACTCCATCGTGGGCGCGCCGGAGGACGCGAAGCCGTGGGAGCTCGACTACCAGGCGGACGACGAGCAGGGTGGCCAGCAGGTCAACACGACGTTCCCGACGCAGGACGTGGAGGCGGGTCCGTCGGTCGGGTCGTTCGGCAGCAAGCTGCTGTACGCGCTGAAGTTCGGCTCGCAGGAGATGCTGTTCTCCGACCGCGTGACCGAGGAGTCGCAGATCCTCTACGACCGTGACCCGATGACGCGCGTGCAGAAGGTCGCCCCGTGGCTGACCCTCGACCAGGGCATGTACCCGGCCGTCGTCGACGGCCGCGTCAAGTGGATCATCGACGGGTACACCACGTCGGACGCGTACCCGTACTCGACCAGCCGCCCGATGCAGGAGGCGACGGCGGACTCCCTGACCCTCGCCGCGCAGGGCGTGCCGGTGGAGATGCCGCCGGAGGTCAACTACATCCGCAACTCGGTGAAGGCGACCGTCGACGCCTACGACGGCTCGGTGGACCTGTACGCCTGGGACACGCAGGACCCGGTCCTCAAGGCCTGGTCCGACGTGTTCCCGACGTCGGTCAAGCCGATGTCGGAGATCTCCGGCGACCTCATGAGCCACATCCGCTACCCCGAGGACATGTTCAAGGTCCAGCGCACGCTGCTGACCCAGTACCACGTCGAGGACGCGGGACAGTTCTTCTCCGGCCAGGACTTCTGGGCGAACCCGGCGGACCCGGTGGCCAGCGGCGGGGCGACCGGCTCGAACGCGGCCAAGCAGCCTCCGTACTACATGTCGCTGCAGATGCCGGGTCAGCAGAGCTCGGCGTTCTCGTTGACCAGCACCTTCATCCCGGGTGGTAACACCGACCGCGAGATCCTCACCGGGTACCTGGCCGCCGACGGCGACGCCGGGTCCACCGCGGGAGAGGTGGCGGAGGGCTACGGGAAGCTGCGGATGCTGGAGCTGCCCCGGGACTCGACGGTGCCGGGCCCCG
This sequence comes from Isoptericola sp. NPDC060257, assembly GCF_042726645.1. Taxonomy (NCBI): domain Bacteria; kingdom Bacillati; phylum Actinomycetota; class Actinomycetes; order Micrococcales; family Promicromonosporaceae; genus Isoptericola; species Isoptericola sp. NPDC060257. The sequence goes on along the minus strand of NZ_JBHXAW010000027.1, from coordinate 880 downwards.
GCCAGGTGCAGAACAACTTCGACTCGAACCCGACGATCTCGGAGCAGCTGAACATCCTCGAGCGCGGCTCGTCGAACGTCGTGCGCGGCAACCAGCTGACCCTGCCCGTGGGCGGTGGCCTGCTCTACGTGCAGCCGGTGTACATCCAGTCCGCCGGTGGCACGGCGTACCCGCTGCTGCGCCGTGTGCTGGTCGCGTTCGGCGACCAGACCGGGTACGCGGAGACGCTCGACGAGGCCCTGGACCAGGTCTTCGGCGGCGACTCGGGCGCGACGGCCGGCGACGCCGACGGCGGGACCGAGACCGAGGTGCCCACCGCGCCGGTCGACGGCGAGGACGGGGCGACCGAGCCGTCCACGGAGCCCAGCACCGAGCCGTCCACGGAGCCCAGCACGGAGCCGTCGACGGAGCCGAGCGGCGGCAGCACGCCGTCGGGCGACGCGCAGTCGCGCCTGAACTCCGCGCTCCAGGAGGCGAACGACGCGATGACCGACAGCGACGAGGCGCTGAAGGCCGGCGACTTCACCGCGTACGGCGAGGCGCAGGACCGTCTCCAGAAGGCGATCGAGGACGCCGTCGCCGCGGAGAAGGAGATCGAGTCCGCCGGCTGACCGGCCGGTGGTGCGAGGCGCGGGGTCGTCGGTCCTTCGGGGCCGGCGGCCCCGTCGTCGTCCGCGGGGTCGTCGGCAGGGCCTTCGTCGCGGCCTTCGTCGCGGCCGTCGGCGCTGGTCGGGGGAGGACGTGGGTGTGACCTCCGTCCCATTCGCCCGATGCGATTTGATTCGTGTCCGGTGACGCCGTAATGTTCAGGGAGTCGACGCGGGGTGGAGCAGCTCGGTAGCTCGCTGGGCTCATAACCCAGAGGTCGCAGGTTCAAATC
>NZ_JBHXAW010000026.1:0-24196 GCF_042726645.1 Isoptericola sp. NPDC060257 | reverse complement strand
GAAGAGCGTGATGCCCTGCTCGAGCAGCGACTGGGCCTTCTGCGCGGCCGCGACGAGGACGGGACCCCAGATGCTCACCCTGGCTGACCAGCTGGCCGCGTGGCTCGAGCCCGGCGCGCAGCCGTTCGCCGTCGCGACGGTGGTCGGCGCGTCCGGCTCCGTGCCGCGGCCCGTCGGCACGGCGATGGCCGTGCGCGCCGACGGTGCCGTCGTCGGCAGCCTCTCCGGCGGCTGCGTGGAGGCGGCCGTGCACGCGGCCGCGCTCGACGCGATCGCCGTCGGCGAGTGCCACCGCGAGACCTTCGGCTACTCCGACGATGACGCGTTCGCCGTCGGGCTCACCTGCGGCGGCAGCCTCGAGGTGCACGTGCAGCCCGTGCGCCCCGGGGACCCGGACGACCCCGCCGCCGTCGCGCTTGCGGGCCTCGTCGCCGACGGCGGAGCTCCCGCTGCCCTCGTCCGCCGCCTCGACGTCGCGCGACCCACGACCATCCTTCTGCCCGAGCCGTCAGGGTCAGGAGCACCAGAACCCGTGTGTGGCCCTGACAACCCGTTGCGGGGGCTGGTGGACGACGGCGCGCTGCCCGCGGTGTCCGCGCAGGTCGCGGCCGTGCTGCGGGCGGGCGGCGCCGCCACGGTCCACGCCGCCCCCGGCGTTCCCGACGGCGCGTGCGACGACGGCGCCCCGGAGGAGCCCGTCACGCTGCTCGTCGAGACCCGGCTGGCGCCCCCGCGCTTCGTGGTGGTGGGCGCCAACGACTTCGCCGGCGCGCTCGTGCGCGCCGTGCACCTGCTCGGGTACCGCGTGACGCTCGTCGACGCCCGGGAGGTGTTCGCCGCGCCGCACCGGTTCCCGCAGGCGGACGAGGTGGTCGTGGACTGGCCGGACCGGTACCTCGCCGCCGAGGTCGCCGCCGGCCGGCTCGACGCCCGCACCGCCGTCGCCGTCCTCACCCACGACGTGAAGTTCGACGTCCCGACCCTGCGGCTCGCGCTCGGGCTGCCGCTCGCGTACGTGGGCGCGATGGGCTCGCGCCGCTCCCACGCCCAGCGGATGCAGGCCCTGCGCGACGAGGGCGTGACCCCCGACCGGCTGGCCCGGCTGCGCTCGCCGATCGGCCTCGACCTCGGAGCCGTGACGCCGGAGGAGGTGGCCGTGTCGGTCGTCGCCGAGCTCGTCGCGGTCCGCTACGGCCGCGACGCGGCCGTCCCCCTGAGCCGCACCGACGGGCCGCTGCACGCGGCCGCCGGGACGACCCCTGGCACGACCTCGGGCACCACCTCCAGCACCACCCGAACCAAGGAGCACCCCCGGTGGACATGAACACCGTCACCGACCTGGTCCCCACCGCCGACCCCGCCGACTGGCGTGAGGGCGATGCGTGGCTGGCCGGCGGCACCGTCCTGTTCTCGTACGGCAGCCAGACGCTGCGCCGCCTGCTGGACGTCACGACCGCCGGCTGGCCCGCGCTCACCGTGACCGACGAGGGGCTGGAGATCGCCGCGACCTGCACCGTCGCCGAGCTGTACGCCTTCCCGGAGGCCGCCGCGTCGGGACCGGTGCGCGGCGCGTGGCGCGCGCTCGACCTCGTGCGCCCGTGCTGCGACGCGTTCGTCGCGTCGTTCAAGATCTGGAACACCTCGACCGTCGGCGGCAACGTCGCGACGTCGCTGCCCGCGGGCCCGATGACGTCGCTCACCGCGGCGCTGGACGGCGTCGCCGAGGTGTGGGGCCCGGGCGGCGCCAGGCGCACCCAGCCCGTGGCGGAGCTCGTCACCGGCGAGATGCGCAACACCCTCGCCCCGGGCGAGCTGCTGCGCGCGATCCGGCTCCCGGCCGCGACGCTCCGCGCCCGCACCGCCTACCGGCGGTTGTCGCTGTCGAACCTCGGACGCTCCGGGGTCCTGCTGATCGGCCGCCTCGACGCCCCCGAGGACGGCGGCGAGCTGGTGATCACCGTGACCGCGTCGACCCGTCGGCCGGTACAGCTGCGGTTCCCCGCCGGCGCGCACCCCGACGCCGTCGGGCTGGCCGCCGCGATCGACGTCGCGATCCCGTCCGAGCTCTACCACGACGACATCCACGGCCTGCCCGAGTGGCGCCGCGACATGACCTACCGGCTCGCGGAGGAGATCCGCGCCGAGCTGACCGACGGAGGCCGGCGATGACCGACGCGACCACCCGCCCCACGACCCTCTCCCCGGGCTCCTCGCCCGTGCTCCGGGTGGACGGCCGCGACGTGGACGCCGTGCCGCGCGCCGGCCAGTGCCTGCGCACGTTCCTGCGCGAGCAGGGCTCGCTCGGCGTCAAGAAGGGGTGCGACGGCGGCGACTGCGGCGCGTGCACCGTGCACGTCGACGGCGTCCCCGTGCACAGCTGCGTGTACCCCGCGCGGCGCGCCGCCGGGCGCGACGTCACGACGATCGGGGGCCTCGCCGCCACGGCCGAGGAGCCGACGGCGGACGGGCTGCACCCCGTGCAGCAGCGGTTCCACGACGCGCAGGGCTTCCAGTGCGGCTTCTGCACCGCCGGCATGATCATGACTGCCGCGACCTTCGACGACGACCAGCGCGCGAACCTGCCCCGCAACCTCAAGGGCAACCTGTGCCGGTGCACGGGCTACCGGGCGATCGAGGACGCCGTGCGGGGGACGGAGACCGCCGAGACGATCGGCGCCTGCAGCACCGCGTTCGGCACCTCGGAGCCTGCGCCCGCGAGCCGCGGCGTGGTGACCGGCCAGGTGCGCTACACCCTCGACGTCGACCCGGAGGCGTACCCGGGGCTGCTGCACCTCAAGCTGGCGCGGTCGCCGCAGGCTCACGCGCGGATCCTGTCGGTCGACGCCTCCGACGCGCTCGCCGTGCCCGGGGTCCGCGCGGTGCTCACGCACGAGGATGCGCCCGCCGCCCGGTTCAGCACGGCCCAGCACGAGCTGTGGACGGACGACCCCGACGACACCCGCATCCTCGACGACGTCGTCCGGCACGTCGGGCAGCGCGTGGCCGCCGTCGTCGCCGACTCGGTGGCCGCGGCGGAGGAGGGCGTGCGCCGGCTGCGGGTGGAGTACGAGGTGCTGCCCGCGCTGATCGACCCCGAGCAGGCGATGGTCCCCGGCGCGCCGCTCGTGCACCCCGACCTGGACGCCGCGACCGCACGGGTCTCGCGTCCGGAGGCGAACGTCGTCGCGGAGCTGCACTCCGAGCTCGGTGACGTCGAGGCGGGCCTCGCGGAGGCCGACGTCGTGCACGAGGCCACCTACCGCACGCAGCGGGTGCAGAACGCGGCGCTCGAGACGCACGCGGCGATCGCGTCGTTCGACGACGACGGCCGGCTCGTGGTGCGGTCCTCGACCCAGGTGCCCTTCCTCGCGAGGCGCCATCTCGCGCGCGTGCTGGACCTGCCCATGGACCGCGTGCGCGTGGTGTGCGAGCGCGTGGGCGGCGGGTTCGGCGGCAAGCAGGAGGTGCTGGTCGAGGACGTCGCGGGGCTCGCGGCCCTGCGGCTCGGCCGGCCGGTGCAGCTCGAGCTCACGCGCAGCGACACGTTCGTCGGCACGACGACCCGGCACCCGTTCCGCATCCGGGTCCGGGCGGGCGCCCGCCGCGACGGCACGCTGACCGCGCTGCACCTGGACGTGCTGAGCAACACCGGCGCGTACGGCAACCACGGGCCGGGCGTGATGTTCCACGGCTGCGGCGAGTCGATCGCCGTCTACTCCTGCGCGAACAAGAAGGTCGACGCGCACGCCGTCTATACGCACACCCTGCCGTCGGGCGCGTTCCGCGGGTACGGGCTGAGCCAGATGATCTTCGCCGTCGAGTCCGCGATGGACGAGCTGGCCCGGCAGCTCGGCCTCGACCCGCTCGAGCTGCGCCGCCGCAACGTGGTGCACCCGGGCGTGCCGATGCTGTCCACCGCGCCCGAGCCCGAGGAGGACGTGCTGTACGGCAGCTACGGCCTCGACCAGTGCATCGCGCTGGCCGACGACGCGCTGGCCCGCGGCCGGGCGCGCGACGTCGCGGCGTACGGCGCCGACCCCACGGAGCCGACGCGCCCGTGGCTCGGGGACGAGTGGGGCGTCGGCGAGGGCACGGCGCTGTCGATGATCGACACCGTGCCGCCGCGCGGGCACGTGGCGCACGCCCGCGCGCGGCTGCGCCCGGACGGCGTGGTCGAGGCCGAGGTCGGCACCGCCGAGTTCGGCAACGGCACCACGACGGTGCACGCCCAGCTCGTGGCCAGCGCGCTCGGGCAGCGGGCCGCCGACGTCGTCGTCAAGCAGTCCGACACGGACCTCGTGGAGCACGACACCGGCGCGTTCGGGTCCACCGGCACCGTGGTGGCGGGCAAGGCGTCGCTCGCGGCGGCCACGGAGCTGGCGGAGCGGGTGCGCGTGGTGGCGTCGTCGCTCACCGGGACGGCGCCCGCTGACTGCCGCCTGGTGCCCGGCGGCGTCGAGTACGAGGGCGGCGCCGTCGTGCCGCTCGCCAAGGTGGCGCGCCATGCGCAGGCCGCGGGCGTGCGGCTCGAGGCCGAGGGCCGCTGGGGCGGCACGCCCCGGTCCGTCGCGTTCAACGTGCACGGCTTCCGCGTGGCCGTGCACCGCGGCACCGGCGAGATCCGCATCCTGCAGAGCGTCCAGGCCGCGGACGCCGGAGAGGTCGTCAACCCCCGGCAGTGCCGCGGCCAGGTCGAGGGCGGCATCGCGCAGGCCCTCGGCGCCGCGCTGTACGAGGACGTCGTGATCGACGACGCCGGCCGCGTCACGACCGACATCTTCCGCCAGTACCACCTGCCCACCTTCGCGGACGTGCCCCGCAGCGAGGTGTACTTCGCCGAGACGTCGGACTCCACCGGGCCGATGGGGGCGAAGTCCATGAGCGAGAGCCCGTTCAACCCCGTGGCCCCCGCGTTCGCCAACGCGCTGCGCGCCGCCACCGGCGTGCGGTTCACCGAGCTCCCGCTGTCCCGCGACAAGGTCTACCTGGGCATCAAGGCCGCCGCGACGCCCTGACCGACCGTTGTGGGTGGGCGTTTGGCCCTGTTTCGGGCGCGAACAGGGCCACACGCCCACCCACAACGATCAGGCGAGGAGGTCGAGGTCGGCCTCGGTGTCGACGTCGCGGCCGTCGCCGGGGTGCGTGACGACGCCGAGGCGGGCGGCGGGCGCGCGCCGGACGGCGCGCGCCCCGGCGTCCCCGACGGCGCTCGCGGCGGCGGGCCCGGCGAGCTCGGCGTCCAGCACGAGCGGGTGCGCCCAGCGCGGGCGGCTCCCGTCGGACGCCGTCGCATCGGCCCACCGCGAGGCTGCGACCCGGCCGGGACGGTGCGCCGCGAGCATGCGTGCGACGTCCTCGGGAGCGACGCCGGGCTGGTCGACGTGGGCGACGACGACGCGCCGCGGGCCGAGCCCCAGCGCGGCGGTGACGCCCGTACGCAGCGAGGAGGCCATCCCCGTCGCCCAGGCGGGGTTGACGACGACGCGGACGGCCGGGTCCGGGAACGCGGCCTCGGCGAGCACGCGGTCCGCCTCGGCGCCGAGCACCACGCGCACGGCGCCGCACCCGCCGGCGAGGAGGACGTCCGCGACGTGCTCGACGAGGGGGCGGCCACGGTGGGGGAGCAGAGCCTTGGGGCCGCGGCCGAGCCGGGTGCCCGCGCCGGCCGCGAGGAGCACCGCGGCGGTGTCCGTCGGGTCGGGGGACAGGGGAGCGGCGGCCACCCGGCCAGGATAGGTCGCGGGCGGGCCGGTGCCGGAGCACTCCCGGGTTCACCGCCCCGACCAGCACGTTTTGCCGGGGCTTGGTGCCGTCATCGGCGGCGCCAGACGCCGCTATGCTCAGCGCGGCCCAGCGGCCGCGCGACCCGAACGGCCGGCCCCGAACGAGACCGAAGGATTCCGGATGAGCTTCTTGGAGAAGCTGCGTGGACAGCTGATCGACATCGTCGAGTTCCTCGACGAGAGCCGGGACACGATCGTCTGGCGCTTCCCCCGCCAGGGCAACGAGATCAAGAACCAGGCCCGGCTGGTCGTGCGCGAGGGGCAGGCGGCGGTGTTCGTCAGCGAGGGGCGCCTCGCCGACGTCTTCGCCCCGGGCACGTACACGCTCGAGACGAAGAACCTGCCGGTGCTGTCCACCCTCCAGGGCTGGAAGCACGGCTTCAGCTCGCCGTTCAAGGCGGAGGTCTACTTCGTCGCGACCCGCCAGCTCACGGACCTCACGTGGGGCACGCAGAACCCGCTGATCCTCCGCGACCCCGAGCTCGGCGCGGTCCGCGTGCGTGCGTACGGCACCTATGCGCTGCGGGTGGTCGACCCGGCCGCGCTCCTGCGCCAGCTGGTGGGCACCGACCCGCAGTTCCGTACGGACGAGATCGGCGACTACTTCCGCAGCCTCGTCGTGGGCCGGCTCGGCCCGGCGCTGGCCGAGGCGGGCGTCGCCGTGATCGACCTCGCCGCGAACCAGCGCGAGATCGCCGGCCGCCTGGCGGACCAGCTCACCGAGGACCTCACGGAGTACGGCGTCGCCGTGCCGCGCCTCGTCCTCGAGAACGTCTCCTTCCCGCCGGAGGTCGAGGCGGCGCTGGACAAGCGGACCCGGATGGCCGTCGTCGGGGACCTCGACCAGTACGCGAAGTTCCAGTCGGCGACGGCGATCGAGACCGCCGCCGCGAACCCGGGCGGGGCCGGCGAGGGGCTCGGGCTCGGGATGGGCATGGCGATGGGGCAGCAGATGGCCCAGGCGCTCGCGTCGGCCGCGCAGCCCGCGGCGGCCGTCCCGCCGGCCGTGACGCCGGCTCCCGCGGGCCCGCCGCCGCTGCCGGTCGCCGAGTCCCCGTGGTTCTGGTCGGCCGGCGGGGCGCAGGCCGGGCCCGGCAGCGCGGCGGACGTCGCCGCGCTCGTCGACGCGGGCGGCCTCACGCGCGAGACCCTCGTGTGGCGGCAGGGCATGGCCGCCTGGACGCCGGCCGGGCAGGTGCCCGCGCTCGCCCCGCTCTTCGCCGCGACGCCGCCCCCGCTGCCGCCCGACGCGGGCACGTCGAGCGGCACGTCGAGCGGCACGGAGGCGCGGCCGTGAGCGACGTGCGGGAGGACCTCGTCCGCACGCGCTGCGACGCCTGCGGGTCCCAGCTCGCCTACGTGCCCGGCACGCAGCACCTGCGGTGCGGGGCGTGCGGCGGCGAGGTGGCGATCGTCCACGCGGCGGGCGACGCCGTCGACGAGCACTCGTTCGACGCGTGGGCCGCCGCCCAGGACGGGGCGCGTGCGATCGCCCTCGACGACCGCCTGCTCACCTGCGACGGGTGCGGCGCGACGACGCGCGGCACCGACCTGTCCGCGGCGTGCCGCTTCTGCGGCGGCCACCTCGTCGCCGTCGCGGAGGTGGACGGGCTCGTGCAGCCGGAGGCGGTCGTGCCGTTCGGCGTGGAGCGGGCGCGGGCGCGCGAGGCGTTCCGGCGCTGGGTGCGCTCGCGCCCCTTCGCACCGAGCGAGCTCAAGAAGGTCGGCGACACGGAGTCGCTGCACGGCTCGTACGTGCCCCACTGGACCTTCGACGCAGAGACGTCGTCGTCGTACACGGGCCAGCGCGGTGACGCGTACCACGTCACGGTGAAGGAAGGCGACGACGAGCGGCAGGAGCGGCGGGTGAGCTGGACGCCGGTCACGGGACGGGTCGAGCGGTCCTTCGACGACGTCCTGGTCCCGGCCTCGTCCCAGGTGTCCGAGGCCGATCTCCGCCGCCTCGGGCCGTGGCCGCTCGAGGACGCCGTGCCGTTCCGGGCGGAGTATCTCGCCGGGTACTCGGCGGCCCGGTACGAGGTGGAGCCCGCCGCCGGACTCGAGCGGGCCAAGGAGACGATGGCCAAGACCGTCCGGGCCGACGTCCGGCGGGACATCGGCGGCGACGAGCAGCGGGTCGGCTCGGTGACCACCGCCTACACCGACGTGATGTTCAAGCTCGTGCTGCTGCCGCTGTGGATCGCGACCTACGTGTACGCGGGCCGGCAGTGGCAGGTCATGGTCAACGCGAACACCGGGCAGGTGGTCGGGCGGCGGCCGTTCAGCGCGGTGAAGATCGCGGTCGCCGTGGTCGTCGCGCTCCTCGTCGTCGCGGCGCTCGTGCTCTGGTACGTGACCTCGCGGACGTGAGGGTCAGGCGTCGCGGCGCGCGTCGTACGCCCGCTGGGCCGCGCTGACCTCGTCGACCGAGCCCTCGAGGACGTCCAGCAGTCCCACGAGCCGGTCGGCGACGCGGCGGCCGAGGTCGGTGAGCGAGTACTCGACGTGCGGCGGGATGGTGGTGCGCACCTCGCGGGCGACCATGCCGTCGCGCTCGAGCGCCTGGAGGGTCTGGGCGAGCATCTTCTCGCTCACCCCGTCGATGCGGCGGCGCAGCGCGTTGAACCGCACGGCTCCGTCGCGCAGCCCGGCCACCGTGAGCACGCCCCAGCGCCCGGTGACCGCCTCCAGCGCCTGCCGCGAGGTGCACCCGCGCGAGAACACGTCGGCGATCATCGCGTCCGTCGGGCCGGCGTCGACGGCGTCGACCGGGGCGACGGCGGGGGAGTCAGGGGTCACTCGGACAGGATACGGCGCGCTCCGCACGCAGGCACTGTGACGAGCGCCGCACACTCATCCGGTTGGCACTAACGAAAAGTAAGTGCATGCTGGCGGGGCGGTCCGGTCGACGGGCCCGGCCGCGAGCCCGACCTGAGCCAGCACCCGAAGGAGCATCACCATGACCATCGCCGTCACCGGCACCAGCGGCCACCTGGGTCGCCTCGTCGTCGAGTCCCTCCTCGCCCGCGGCGCCGCGCCCGCGGACGTCGTCGCCCTCGCCCGCTCGACGGCGAAGGTCGCGGACCTCGCGGAGCGTGGCGTCGTCGTCCGCGAGGCCGACTACGACCGCCCGGAGACGCTGGCCCCCGCCCTCGACGGCGTCGAGGTGCTGGTGCTCGTCTCCGGCTCCGCCGTCGGCCAGCGGATCCGCCAGCACGGCGCCGTGATCGACGCGGCCAAGGGCGCCGGCGTCCGCCGCGTCGTCTACACGAGCGCCCCGCACGCCGACACCTCCCCCCTGATCCTCGCGCCGGAGCACAAGGCGACCGAGGAGCTGCTCGCGGCGTCCGGCCTGACCACGACGGTGCTGCGCAACGGCTGGTACACCGAGAACTACCTGCCCGACGTCGAGCGGGCCCGGGAGACCGGGGAGATCGTCGCCTCGGTCGGGGACGGCCGCGTCGCCAGCGCGAGCCGCGCCGACTACGCCGAGGCCGCGGCCGTCGTCGCGCTCGCCACCGACGGCGCGCACGACGACGCCGTCCACGAGCTCACCGGCGACGTCGCGTGGGACTTCGACGAGCTCGCCCGCACCGTCACGGAGGTGCTCGGCCGTCCCGTGATCTACCGCTCGGTCGAGCCCGAGGAACACCGCGCCGCGCTGCTCGCCGCCGGCCTCGACGAGGGCACGGCCGGATTCCTCGTCGCGCTGGACGCCGACACCCGCGCCGGGCTCCTGGCGGAGACGACGGGCGTTCTCGCCGGTCTGATCGGCCGCCCCACCACGCCGCTGGCCGACGGCCTGCGCAGGGGCCTGCGGGGCTGAGCGCCTCCGCCGTGCCACTCTGACCCGCAGGCGTCCCGTCGTCCCGCCGGTTCGCCGGTCGCTCCGCGGGTCGCGAGAGCACGGTGGGGATAATCGCCCCGTGGACCTCGAGAACACCTGCCGTGCGTTCGTCGCGGTGAGCGAGAGGCGCAGCTTCACCGGCGGCGCGGCGGCGATCGGCGTGCCACAGCCCGTCGTGAGCCGCCGCGTCGCCGCGCTCGAGACGCACCTCGGTGGGCGTCTGTTCGACCGGACGACGCGCGAGGTGTTCCTCACGGGGCTGGGGAGCCGGCTGCTTCCGGCCGCCCAGCGCGTCGTCGAGGCGGCGGACGACCTGCGAGCGGCGGCGGCGATGCGCGAGGCGCCGCCGCTGCGCCTCGCGATCCCGGAGGACCTCTCGCCGACGGTCACGGCCACGCTCATCGCCGATGCCCGGCAGGCGGGGATCGTGCTGCGGCCGCTGCCTGCCCCTCCGGCACGACGCGCGGAGATGGTGCGCGACTCGCGCGCGGACGCCGCGCTCGTCGTGGCGACGACGGGTGCGGCGCGCTGGACCGCCCCGCTGGGGTGGGGAGGTGGCGGCCCGGACGGCGGGGCACGGGTGTACCTCGACGAGCTGTCCCCGCGCCGTGGCGACCCCGGACCGCCGCGGCGCGTGTGGGTGACCCCGGAGGACGACAACGCCCTCGTCGGCGACGCCCTGGCCCGGCACGCCGCGGCAGCAGGCTGTCTGCCGCGGCAGGTGCGGGTGGCCCCGCTGGTCCCCGCGCTGGCCGCGGTGACGACCAGCGCGGACCTGCTGCTCTGCACCCCGGTGCAGGCGCGCGAGCTGGGGCTCTCCTGGACGTCGCCGGGCGGCCTCGACCTCGCCCGGGCGCACCGCCTGGAGCTGCGGCCCGGCGACCCCGTGACCGCGACCGCCTCGATCGACGCCCTGGCCGAGGCGATCGCGCTCGCTCTCGGCGCCGCGGAGCTCCCCACGTGATCGCGGGAGCCGCCGCGGCGGACGAGGTCCGGCGGGTACGGGACGAGCTCGCCGATGCCGGCCTCACCGCGGGGATCCTCGTCCGCGATCTCGATTCCGGTCGGGAGGTCGGCGTCGACCCGCACCTCGAACTCCCGGTCGCCTCCCTCGTCAAGGTCCCGGTAGCTCTCGCGACGCTCGAGCGGATCCGTCGCCGGGAGCTCGACGCCGCCTCGACGGTGGTGGTCGACCCGGGGCGTGCGACAAGCCCGGGACCGCCGGGCATCACGCGGTTCAGGCACCCGGCGTCGGTGGCCCTCGACGACCTGCTCTACCTGGCCGTCTCGCTGAGCGACAGCAGCGCCTGCGACGCGCTGCTCGCCCTGACCCCTCCCGCCCACGTCAGCCGGGTGCTGCGCGAGCTCCGGGTGCCGGACGTCGAGATCCGGCACGGTCTCGGCGCGCTGGACGACACCCCGGCTGAGGCCCTGGAACACCTCGCCCCGGGCCTCGGGCACGCCTTCGCGGCGCTGGCGAGCACGGCGAGCGGAGGGAGCGTGATCCGGTCGCTCGACGTCTCGGTGTCGACGACCTCCTCGGCGCGCGTGCTGGCGGACCTCCTCGGCGCGGTCTGGGACCCGGACCGGCTGGACCACGCGGTGTCCGGCCGCCTGCGCGAGCTCCTCGCCTCCAACGTGCACCGGCAACGCCTGGCGCCCGAGTTCGACCGCGACTCGTCCACCTGGTCGTCCAAGACGGGCACCGTGCTCAACCTGCGGCACGAGGCGGGGGTCGTCGAGCACGCGGACGGCGGCCGGTTCGTCGTCGTCGTCCTCAGCCGGTCCAGCGTGGCGGCGGGGGCGCAGCCGGCCGCGGAGATGGCGCTCGGTCGTGCCGCTCGCCGGCTGCACGACCTGGTGCGCCGCACCGCGCCCCCGCCGCGCCCCACCACGCCCGCGATCCCGGCGGTCCGTCAGAGCAGGTCGAGCGAGCTCCGGTAGTCCGGCACGACGACGCGGGTCCGGGGCGACACGCGTCGGATCGCGGCCACCGTGGCACGCAGCCGGTCGGCCGTCCCGTCGTCCTGCACGGTGGGCGGGTCGGTCGGCGAGGCCTCGAAGTGGTCCCAGTGGACGGGGACGACCAGCCTCGGCCCGCCGAGGACGTCCATGAGCCGGGAGGCGTACTCGCTGGTGACGTGGTTCGCCGGGACCGGCACGGCGACCGCGTCGGGCCGCAGCCCGCGCAACGACACGTCGTCGAAGTCGCTCGCCCCCAGGAGCAGCACGCTGCGGCCCGACGGCGCGCGCAGGAGGTACGCCAGCGTGTCGCCCTCCGGCAGGTCGGCGATGGTCGCGGGGCGCTCCGGCACCGCGTGGCGCACCCCGGGGAACAGCACCCCGCCGTTGCCGGACCGGCTGTGCAACGACCGGACGGCGCGGACCACCAGGTCACCCACGACGATCTCCTCGCCGCCCTTGAGCACCGCGAGCTGGTCGTCGGCCACACCGAAGGACCGTGCGAGGTGATATCCCGTCAGGGTGGTGAACACCGTGCCGCCCCGGGTCGCGGCGATGTGCGGGACGTCGCCGAAGTGGTCCCAGTGGGTGTGCGTGACCAGGGTCGCGGTGACCCGGCCTGCCCGGTCGGGCCGCCCCAGCACGTCGTCGATCGCCGCCGGGTCGACCGTGAGCCGCGTGCCGCGGTCGAACAGTCCCTTCGCCAGCCCTGTGTCGAACCGGGTGAGGTAGGGGTCGACCAGCAGGTGGGCGCGCGGCGTGCGGACCTGCCAGCCCGCCACGCCGAGCCAGCGGAACGTCGCGTGGCCGGCCGCACCTCGGTCCGGCACCCGGGGCGCGGCGAGGGCAGGGGCGCCGGTCAGCGCTCCGGCAGCGGCGGTTCCGGCCATGCCGAACAGGGTCCGGCGGCGGACGGTCGGGGTCATGTCGTCTCCTCGGGTCGTCGTGGCCACGACCGTGCCACCCCGCGACCGATGCCCACCAAGACTCGTGGCGGTCGTTTCATGCGCGTCGGGTATGGGTGTCCGGTCGGTGCCGCGCGGACGTGTCCGCGCCTCCGGCGCTGCACTCCCTACACTCGCCCGGTGCGTCGTGTGCTGAGCCGTTGGGTGGACCCGTTCGTCGTCACGCTGGTCGTGGTGATGGTGCTGGGGCTGATGGTGCCCGTCGGCCCGGGGGTGCAGCAGGTCGTCGACGTCGCGGCCGACGTCGCGGTGACGATCCTGTTCCTCGTCTACGGCGCGCGCCTGTCGACCCGCGAGGTGTGGGCCGGGCTGCGCAACTGGCGCCTGCAGGGCGGCATCCTCGTCGCCACGTACGTGCTGTTCCCGGTGCTCGGCCTCGTCGTCGCGTGGGCGATCGCCCCGCTGGTCGGCGCGCCGCTCGCCGCCGGGATGCTCTACCTGTCGCTGCTGCCGTCGACGGTGCAGTCGTCGGTGGCGTTCACGTCCGTGGCGCGCGGCAACGTCGCGGGCGCGATCTGCGGCGCCACCGTGTCCAACGTGCTCGGCATGGTGCTCACCCCGCTGCTGGTGCTGTGGCTCATGACCGACGCCGACGGCGGCGCAGGCGCCACGGCCGGGCACGGCCTCGACGGGCTGCAGACCGTGCTCCTGCAGCTCCTGCTCCCGTTCGTCGTGGGTCAGCTGCTGCAGCCGTGGGTGGGCGACTGGGTCCGCGCCCGCCGCTGGCTCACCCTGTCCGTCGACCGCGGGGCCATCCTCGTCGTCGTGTTCTCGGCCGTCGCGGCGGCGAGCTCCGCGGGTGTGTGGGCCGGCACCTCCGCCTGGGCGATCGTCGTGCTGCTCGGGGTGAGCGGGGTGTTCCTGGCGATCATGCTCGGGCTCACGTGGTGGGGCGGAGCCGCGCTCAAGCTGCCCGTCGAGGACCGGATCGCGCTGCTCATGTGCGGGTCCAAGAAGTCGCTCGCCACCGGCCTCCCCATGGCGAGCGTGCTGTTCCCGGTCGCCGCGGCCGGCGTCATCGCCGTCCCGGTGATCATCTTCCACCAGCTCCAGCTCGTGGTCTGCGCCGTGCTCGCCCGCCGCCTCGCCCTGCGGGACTGAGCAACGGGGCGGCTGCGAGCATCCCGGCCCCCGGCCTAGCGTCGTGGCATGGCCGAGGACGACGACGGCGAGCGGTGGTCGCAGGACGTCACCGAGCACTCCGACGCGCTCGACCTGGAGGACGACGTCTTCGCCGGGGACGACCCGGCGCGCATCGCCGCGTCCCTGAAGCGGTCCGCCGAGGCGAGCGACCGACGCAAGGGCTCGGCGTACCAGTCGGCCATGTCGATGCTGACGTTCTCCGTCAACCGGGCCGGGAAGAACCTCCCCGCGGCGCAGCGCGACGTCCTCGAGCGCGCGAAGGGCGAGCTGAGCAGGGCGTTCGGACGCGACTGATCGGCCGTGGCGCTCAGGGGAACGTGACCCCGGTGAGCTCCTCCGACAGTGCCCACAGGCGCGCGGCGTCGTCGGCGCTGCGCAGCGGGGCCCAGGGCCGCTGCGGCCCGGGCGGGCCGCCGAGGTGTCCCGGCCAGCGCGGGCCGTAGAAGCCGCCGTCGCGCGCCTCGGCCGAGGCGACCGCGAGGAGCGCGGGAAGCGCGGCGCTCTCGACGGTCCCCACGACGAGGCCGCGCGCGGAGAGCCAGCGGATGACGCGCACCGCCCGGGTGTCCCCGGCGCGGCCGACCTCGGGCCGCGCGGCGAGCAGGCTCGTCGGGGCCACGCCGGGGTGCGAGACGTTGCTCGTGACGCCCCAGCCGGCGGCCGCGCTGCGGCGGGCGAGCTCGAGGCCGAACAGCCCGCAGGCGATCTTCGACCGGGCGTAGGAGCGGCGGCCGTCGTACCGGCGCTCCGCGTTCGGGTCGTCCCACAGGATCGCGCCGCGGCGGGCGGCGACGCTCGACTGCGTCGTGACGCGGGCCCGCCCCGCCCGGAGCAGCGGCAGCAGGTGGGCGGTGAGCGCGAAGTGGCCGAGGTGGTTCGTGCCGAGCTGCAGCTCGAAGCCGTCGGCGGTGACCTGCCGCTCCGGCGGGGTCATGACCCCCGCGTTGTTGACCAGCAGGTGGACCGGCTCGCCCGCGCCCTCGAGGGTGTCCGCCAGCGCCGCGACCGACGCGAGGGACGCCAGGTCCAGCTCGTGGAGGACGAGCCGCGCCCCCGGGTGCCGCGCGCGGATCCGCTCGACGGCCGCCGCGCCCTTGCGCGGGTTGCGCACCGGCAGCAGGACCTCTGCCCCGGCCCCCGCCAGCCGGGTCGCGATCCGCAGGCCGACGCCGTCGCTCGCGCCGGTCACCAGCGCGCGCCGTCCGGTGAGATCAGGCAGGGTGAGGTCGGGGAGGACGGGGTCGCGATCGGTGCGTGTCATGCGCCCCACGGTGCCCCACGGCGCGGGGGTGATCCAGGGTCCGACGATCCGTGGCTGGGCTGTCCGCCCCCTAGACTGTGCCGCACGCACCGGACGACGACGTCGGGAGGTCGCGGTGGAACGCTCGGCCACGTCGATGGCCCGCGGGGACGGGGCCCGCGCGGCAGGCGTGCGTCGTGACCCCCGCAGCGTGCGCGCGGCGTACGAGCGCTTCCTCGGCACGGGCGAGCCGCCCGGAGGCATCGACCCCGTCGTCGCCGACTCGTGGCGCCGCTCCCTGCGCAGCGGCGTCGACCCGGACACCCCGCACCCGCAGGTCGCGCTCGGCGACAGCGAGCTCGCCGCCTACCGCGCCGCCCACCCGCTCGCTGCCGTCATGCCGGTGGTGCGCGAGCTCGTGGTCGACGGCGCGGCGGACGACGGCCTGGTGGTCGCCGTCTCCGACGAGATCGGCCGCCTGCTCTGGGTGGAGGGCAACCGCCGGCTGCGCGGCACGGTCGACCGGGTGGGGTTCGTCGAGGGCGCGGTGTGGGGCGAGGAGAGCGTCGGCACCAACGCGCCGGGGACGGCCCTCGCGACCCGCCGCGCCGTCCAGGTGATCGGCGCCGAGCACTTCTCGCGCCCCGTGCAGGAGCTCAGCTGCGCGGCCGCACCCATCCGCGACCCCCGCACCGGACGCGTGCTGGGCGTCCTCGACGTCACCGGTCGGCGGGCCGCGGCGACGCACGTCGTGCTGTCGCTCGTGCGGGCCACCGTCGCCACCGTGGAGCGCGAGCTCGCGACCCGCGCCGCCGCGGCCCCGCACCCGTCCGGCGTCGCACCGGTCGACCTCCGCGTGCTCGGCCGCCCGCTGCTGCGGACGCCCGCGGGGGAGCGGCCGCTGTCCCTGCGGCACGCCGAGATCCTACTGCTGCTCGCGGAGCACCCGCGGGGCCTGGCCGCCGACGAGCTCGCCGTGCTGCTGCACCCCGGCGAGCTGTCCGACGTCACCGTGCGGGCCGAGGTCTCGCGGCTGCGGCACGTCGTCGGCGCGCTGCTCGCCGGGTCGCGCCCCTACCGGCTCGCCCGCCCTCTGCGCACCGACGCGGGCGACGTGCGCGCGGCCCTCGCCGCCGGCGACGTCCGCGCCGCCGTCGTCGCCTACGCGCCGCTGCTGCCGCGGTCCGTCGCCCCCGGCGTCGAGCAGCTGCGGGCGGAGCTCTCCGCCGAGGTGCGCGCCGCCGTCCTGGCCGCCGGCGACCCCGACGCCCTGGACGCCTGGGTGCGCGGGGCCGACGGCGCCGACGACCACGCCGCCTGGACCCGCCTGCTCGACGTCGCCCCGGCCGGCAGCCCGCAGGCCGTGCGCGCCCGCGCCCGTGCCGGGCTGCTCGACACCGAGCTGAGCTGAGCGGTCAGCAGCGCTCGAGCGCGCCCTCGAGGTCGTCGCCGGGGCAGACGCTGCGGCTCCACGTGCCCGGCCCGTAGGTGTCGCCTGACGTGTCGTGGAAGATCTCGAGGCCGCCGCCCCAGACACGGTAGTAGGTGAACGTCGGGTCGCCCTCGGTGGTCGGAGTCATCACCGTGAGCTCGGCCCCGGACTCCCACGCCGCGTCGAGGCAGTCACGCGCGTCGGCGGGGATCCCGCCGCCCTGCACGCCGTGCTCGACCTCGCCGCAGGAGGTGCGCTGCTCCCGGAGGACGAACTGGGACCGGGCGAGCGCGCCGGGCGTGAGCACGAAGACGCCCACCACCACGGCGAGCACCACTCCCGCGCCGATCAGCAACCGCGACCTGCCGCGCATCGACGCCCCCGTACCGTCGCGGGCCGGCTCCCGGCCCTCCGCCGATCCTGCGGTCCGCTCGGGCCAGGGTCCAGCCCGGGACCTCGTGCGGGCCGCACTGCAACGGAACTGCAACCCTGCGCCTCCTACCGTCGCGTCCATCGCGGCGCGACGAGGCGCCGCACGTGCGAGGAGGCAGCATGACCGTCTACGCAGCCCCCGGTCAGCCCGGGGCGGTCGCCGAGTACCGCGCCCGGTACGACCACTGGATCGGCGGCGAGTACGTCCCGCCCGCGAGCGGGCAGTACTTCGAGAACCCCAGCCCGGTCACCGGGCAGACCTTCACCGAGGTGGCCCGCGGCAACGCCGAGGACATCGAGCGCGCCCTGGACGCCGCCCACGGCGCGGCGCCCGCGTGGGGGCGTACGTCCGTCACGGAACGGGCGAACGTGCTCCACAGGATCGCCGACCGGATGGAGGCGAACCTCGAGAAGATCGCCGTCGCGGAGACGTGGGAGAACGGCAAGCCCGTCCGCGAGACGCTCGCCGCCGACATCCCGCTCGCCATCGACCACTTCCGCTACTTCGCCGGCGCCATCCGCGCCCAGGAGGGGTCGATCTCGGAGATCGACGAGGACACCGTCGCGTACCACTTCCACGAGCCGCTCGGCGTCGTCGGGCAGATCATCCCGTGGAACTTCCCGATCCTCATGGCCACGTGGAAGCTGGCGCCGGCGCTCGCGGCGGGCAACGCCGTCGTGCTCAAGCCGGCCGAGCAGACGCCGGCGTCGATCCTGTTCCTCATGGACCTCATCGGCGACCTGCTGCCGCCCGGCGTCGTCAACGTCGTCAACGGCTTCGGCGTCGAGGCGGGCAAGCCGCTCGCGTCGAGCTCGCGCATCCGCAAGATCGCGTTCACGGGCGAGACCACGACCGGCCGCCTGATCATGCAGTACGCGTCGCAGAACATCATCCCGGTCACGCTGGAGCTGGGCGGCAAGAGCCCGAACATCTTCTTCTCGGACGTCGCGTCGGCCAGGGACGACTACTACGACAAGGCGCTCGAGGGGTTCACGATGTTCGCCCTCAACCAGGGGGAGGTGTGCACCTGCCCGTCGCGCGCGCTCATCCAGGCCGACATCTACGACCAGTTCCTGGGCGACGCCCTGGAGCGCACGAGGGCGGTCAAGCAGGGCAACCCGCTGGACACCGAGACGATGATCGGCGCGCAGGCGAGCAACGACCAGCTCGAGAAGATCCTGTCGTACATCGACATCGGCAAGGCGGAGGGCGCCAAGGTCCTCACGGGCGGGCACCGGGCCGAGCTCGACGGCGACCTGGCGGGCGGCTACTACGTGACGCCCACCGTGTTCGAGGGCAAGAACTCCATGCGGATCTTCCAGGAGGAGATCTTCGGGCCGGTCGTGTCCGTGACGGAGTTCGCGGACTTCGACGACGCCATGAAGATCGCCAACGACACCCTCTACGGCCTGGGCGCCGGGGTCTGGTCCCGGCAGGGCGAGACGGCGTACCGCGCCGGCCGCACGATCGAGGCCGGGCGCGTCTGGACGAACTGCTACCACGCGTACCCCGCGGCGGCGGCGTTCGGCGGGTACAAGGGCTCGGGCGTCGGGCGCGAGAACCACAAGATGATGCTCGACCACTACCAGCAGACCAAGAACCTCCTGGTCAGCTACTCGGGCCAGAAGCTCGGGTTCTTCTAGACCGATGACCGACGACACGATCTCCCGTGTCGCCGTGACCGACGCCGCGGCCGGGCTCCTCGCCCGGCTGCGGCGTCAGCACGGCGAGCTGATGTTCCACCAGTCCGGCGGCTGCTGCGACGGGTCCAGCCCGATGTGCTACCCGGACGGCGACTTCCTGCTGGGCGACGCCGACGTGCACCTGGGCGACCTGCGCCTCGTCGACGGGCCGGACGACGCACCCGGCGCGACGGGGGAGGAGTTCACCGTGCCGGTGTGGATGAGCCGCGCCCAGTTCGAGTACTGGCAGCACACGCACCTGACGATCGACGTCGTGCCCGGCCGCGGCGCCGGGTTCAGCGTCGAGGCGCCCGAGGGCGTGCGGTTCCTCATCCGCTCGCGGCTGCTCACCGACGCGGAGTGGGCGGCGCTGCCGGCCCGCGGGTAGCTCAGAGGGCGGCGAACCGGCCGACGGCGACGAACACGGCGAGCGCGAGCAGGACGACGTTCACCGGCACGCTCCTGCCCTCGCCGAGGCGCAGGTGCAGCGGGATCGCGCCGACCTGCGTGACGGCGAGGCCGACGGCGGCGATCGGGGTCAGCACGGGCGCGACGCCCGTGGCCCAGGGCAGGACCACGCCGACGGCGCCGATCACCTCGAGCCAGGCGAGCACCCGCACGGCGGCGAGCCGCTCGGGGGTGACCCAGCGCATCTGCTCCTGGAGCGCGGCCGCGGGCCGCAGGGCCTTCCCGAGCCCGGCCATGAGGAACATGGCGGCGAGCAGGCCGGAGGCGATCCACAGGGCGAGGTTCATGCTGCATCCTTCGAGGGGTCCGGCCGGTGACGACCCGTCTGGTCGGTCACTCTTTGTGCCTGGCAGCATGATGGGTAATCATGGGTGGGCGTACAAAAGGCACACCCGTGTGCCTCAGGCACATCGGACGGAGCGGGGATGGCGACGACGGAGCAGGTCGGGCACGTGCCGGGACGCCCGGTGCTGGGTGCGTCGTGCCACGCCGACGAGGCCACGAGCGAGGTCCGCGCCGTCCTCGACCGCGTGGGCGACAAGTGGAGCACCCTCGTGCTGGGGACGCTCGCGCCCGGCCCCCGGCGGTTCACGGAGCTGCTGCACGGCATCGAGGGCATCTCGCAGCGGATGCTCACGCTCACGCTGCGCCAGCTCGAGCGGGACGGGCTCGTGAGCCGCACGGTGCACGCCGTCGTGCCCCCGCGCGTCGACTACGCGCTCACCGACCTGGGGGCGACGCTCCTGCCGCCGGTCGTCGCGCTGGTGGAGTGGGCGTTCGCTCACACGGACGCCATCCGGGAGCACCGCGAGGCCTACGACGCGGCGCGCGCCGAGGGCTGACGGGCGCCGTCGGCCCGGTCACCAGCCGGCGAACCGTCCGACGGCGACGAACGCGGCGGCCAGCAGCAGGAGCACGTTGACCCACAGCTGCGCGAGCTCGCGGCGGCGCACGTGCACCGCGATCGCCAGCGCCTGCAGCACGACGAGGCAGGTCGCCGCGGTCGGGGTCAGCCATGGCTGGACGTCGGTGGCCAGCGGGAGGAGCAGGCCCAGCGCGCCCGCGATCTCCGCCAGTCCGATGAGCCGCACCACGACGACCGGAAAGTCGTCCACCCACCCCATGGCAGTGCGGAGCCGGTCGCGTCGGCGGGTCAGCTTGGCGACGCCCACCGCCAGGTAGAGCGCCGCCAACAGTGCGGCGGCGACCCACAGTCCGATGTTCATCCGTGCCTCCTCGCGGCAGAAGCTCGTCGGCGGGGCGGCGGCGGTGCCTGGGGTCGTGCACGGTGCGGAGCGGCGACGCCGTCGTGCCTGCTGGGAACCTAGCGCGGGGACAGCGTGACCGGAACGACCTCGCCCGTGGTGTCGGAGGGTCGGCGCCCGATATGTTCTTCCGGTGACCCGAGAGACCCTCCCCTCCCTGTCGGCCCTGCCCGCGTGGCTCGTGCCGTCCGTGTACCTCCACTGGTCGGCCGACTGGCTGACGGAGTCCGTCGCGATCGCGACCCGGTCGCCGGAGCACCGGCTGCCGGCCGGTCCGGACGGCCCGCAGCGGGGGGACGTCGTCGTCACCGTGCTCGGCGACGCCGGCGTGGTCGCCGCCGTCGAGCTCATGGGTGCCAGCGACGGCGAGAGCTGGGTGAGCGACGACCTCTTCGGCCCGGACCGCCCGATCGTGTGGGCCGACCTGTTCGAGGGCGCCGACACCTACACGGGCACGTCCGGCTGGCTGCCACCCGAGCACGCGCGGCTCGTGCTCGACGGCGTCGCGGAGCAGTTCCGCGGCGGCCCCGTGCACACGCTGGACCCGGGCGACTGCGGCGCCGGCGCCACCGCGCCCGACGTGCACGCCCTGCGCATCCTGGGCCACCGCGCCGTGACGGGCTGGTCGATGCGCCGCGAGGAGCGCTGCGCCACCTGCGAGCGGTTCGTCGACGTGCACCGCATGCAGGCGCACGACGACGGCGCGGTCCGCCTCGGCACCACGACCGCGGGCGGGCGCACCCTCGAGCAGCTCGTGCGCGATGTGCACCTGCTGTGCGGCCAGTGCCACGACCTGCTGCACGCGCACACCGTGGCGTCGCAGCGCGCGCGGATGCGCCCCCAGTGCCCGGGCTGCGGCGCGCGGGGCAAGACCAAGCGGATCGTGTGGGGCATGACCTTCCAGGACGACGTGATGAACGCCGAGCCGGACGTCGTCTACGGCGGCTTCGAGGTGCCCGTGCCCACGCCCGAGTGGTACTGCACCGAGTGCCACGCGAACTTCGCGAGCAGCGTCATCGCGTCGCGCGCGCTCACGCCGGCGGACCGGGGCGGCGCGAACGCCCTGCCGGCGACCGGGTCGCTCACCGTGGTGCCCGACCTGCCGGAGGACGAGCCCGCGGCCTGAGCTCAGGCCGCGGCCGGCGCGGTGGCGCGCCGTCGCCGGCGCACGAGCCCGTGCTCCGCGGGCGGGACGAAGGGTGCGAGCAGCAGCGGCATGCCGGCCTCCAGCGGGGTGCGGTCGGCCTTGCGCCCGTTGCACGTCTCGCACGCGGCGACGAGGTTGAGCCACGACGAGTCGCCGCCACGGGAGCGCGGGACCACGTGGTCGACCGTCTCCGCGGGTCCGCCGCAGTAGGCGCACGCGCCGTCGCGACGCTTCACGCCGTCCTTCGTGACCGCCGGCCGGCCCGCGCTGCGGTACCGCCAGCGCATCGCGACGTACCGCACCAGGCGCAGCACGCGGGGCATCGGGTAGGGGCCGAAGCGGTGGCCCTCCACCGCCTCCTCGACGACCGCGACCTCGCGGACGAGCATCGTGATGGCGTGCTTGACCGACACGCGGTGCAGGGGCTCGTAGCCCGCGTTGAGCACCAGGACATCGGCCACGGCCCCGCTCCCTCCAGCTCGTCCGACCGGCGGATCCGGTAGCGTGTGTGAATCCGGTCACAGCATGCTGCCGAGGTGAAAGTATGCCGCCGAGGCGCGGAAGTCCAGGGCAAAGGTCGGCCGGGCGGTCGATGACGGAGGATGCCATGCGGCTGAGCGTCAACATCTTCACCTCGCTCGACGGGGTGGTGCAGGGCCCCGGAGGGCCCGAGGAGGACACCCGCGGCGGCTTCACCGAGGGCGGCTGGTTCGTCCCGTTCACCACGGACCCGGTGTTCGGGGAGGTTGTGGACGGGTGGTTCGCGGAGGTCGACGCCTTCCTGCTCGGCCGCACCACCTACGACATGTTCTGGGCGTCGTGGGGGCAGGTCACCGACCCGGACGACGCCCTCGCCGCGCGCATCGACGCCGGCCCCCGCTACGTCGTCTCCTCGACCCTGCGCGACCCGGAGTGGGCCGGGACAACGGTGATCGACCCCGCCGACGACGCCGACCTGGCCGCCCGGGTGCAGGAGCTCAAGGACGGCCCGGACGGCGAGCTGCAGGTGCACGGCAGCGCGCGCCTCGCGAGCACGCTGCACGACCTGGGGCTCGTGGACGTCTGGCGGCTCGTCGTCGCGCCCGTCGTCGTCGGCTCCGGCGCGCGCCTGTTCGACGACGGCGCTGCGCCGTCCGGGTTCGCCGTCACGCGGTCGCGGATCGGCGAGAGCGGGCTGGTGTTCCTGGACCTCGAGCCGCGGCCGCTGCGGCACGGCACCGCCGACGTCGTCGACGGCAGCCAGTCCGTCCGCGTGGAGGACTGAGCTCACGCGTCGTCCAGCGCCAGCGGCCGCACCTGTCCGCCGGCGGCGACGAAGAACCCGCGCAGCCGCACGCCCTGGGCGCCGGCCTGCTCGCGCAGGTCGCGGTTCCAGGCGCGGTCGTCGGCCGTGAGCGTCGCGTCGCCGGGCCGCTCGAGCACGACGACGGCGCTGCCGCCGGGTGCCTCGTCGTCGACGACGCTGCGCAGCACGGTGCCCAGGCCGACGAGGGCGGCGGGGTCGGGCCGGCGGGGCACGTCGTCGATGGGCAGCGCGAGCCCGAGGAGTCGGTCGTCGGCGTCGAGCCAGGTGACGGTGAGCGTGCGCCGTCGTGGGTGGACGCCTCCCGCCAGGAAATGGGCGAGCTCCAGCAGCTCGGCGTCGTCGGCGACCTCGTCGCCCGGGCGGAACGGGGTGATGGTGTCCATGCGCCGTCACCCTGCCGCACCCGGGCGACCGCCCGCCGGGGTTATCCACAGGCCGCCGCGCCCCGTCGCCGAACAGGCGGTTGACACCGTCATCGCGGTCCCACGGGGCCCATCACGGTGTCGACCGCCTGCTCGGCGGTCAGGGGGCGAGCGTCTCGGCCAGCTCCGTGCGGCCCAGGAACTCGGCCCAGCCGGCCGGCGTCGTCCCGAAGCGTGCGTCGACGGCGCTGGGGTCGGCGCCGTGGTCGAGCAGCAGCCGGGCATCGTCCGGGGTGCCGGTGGTCGCCGCGTAGTGCAGCGCCGTGGAGCCGTCGTCGGCCGCGACGGTGACCGGGAAGCCGCGCTCCGCGAGCGACCGCACCGCGTCCCAGCGGCCGAGCCCCGCCAGCTCGACGAGCAGCGTCGGGTGCCGGTCGGGCAGGTCGCCCAGGCCGCCGTCGAGCCGGAGCATCCGCTCGAGGTCGGCCGCGCTGCCCCCGAGCGCCGTCGCTACGACGGGGTCGCGGCGCTCGCGCTGCGCGCGGTAGAGGTCGCGCAGCAGGCAGATCTCGGCGCCGTGCGCCATCGCCTCGCGGTTGAGGTGCACGACGAGCGCGGCGAGCGAGTCGTCCGCGTAGGGCCCGCCGCGAGGCCCGAGCGGCTCGGCGAGCGCGTCGTCGTCGAGCCGCGAAAGGTGGTCGCGCCACAGCTCGTAGCCCTCGCGCAGCAGGTCGAGGCCGCCGGCGGCGGTCAGCGGCAGCGGTTCCGGCCAGTGCCGCGCGTCGAACATGTCGGCGTCGGTGGGGGCGGTCGTCGACCCGAAGAGCGCGCGGCCGCGCGTGCCCCAGACGTCGCGCCCCAGGTGCGCGGCGCGCCACGCGATCGTCGTCACCTTGGGCCCGGGCGGGTCCACGGGCGTCAGCTCGATCCGGACGGTGCCGCCGTCGTCGCGCCGCAGGCTCCACGCGCCGTCGACCGGCTCCCAGAGGTACTCGTCATCCGTCAGCCCCTGCAGCCGCGGCCACAGGTGCACGTCCCAGTAGAACTCGACCTGGCCCAGCAGGAGCGTGCGCAGCGTCGTCGCCATCCCCCGATCCTGCCCGAGGCGACGCCGAACAGGCGGTTGACACCGTGATCGGGCCCGATGGGCTGCGACAACTC
>NZ_JBHXAW010000025.1:0-24723 GCF_042726645.1 Isoptericola sp. NPDC060257 | reverse complement strand
TCCCGGAGAACGACGAGGGCGAGAAGACCGAGTCCGAGGAGACGACGCCGGAGCAGGTCGACCAGTTCGTCGCCGACCGCGACAAGAAGAACCGGCCCCCGCAGGCGAAGGACGACTCGTTCGGCGTCCGGCCCGGCCGCACCACGGTGCTCAACGTGCTCGGCAACGACGTCGATCCCGACGGCGACGTCATGACCGTCCGGGTCGACGGCGAGCCGACCGGTGACGCCGAGGTGGACCGGGTGCTCGACGGCGCCGCGCTGCAGGCCGACGTGCCCGCGGACGCGACGGGGAGCACCACGCTCACGTACGAGGTCGACGACGGCCGCGAGGGCGGCACGGACACCGCGAAGGTCACGCTCACGGTGGTGCCGGACTCCGAGAACGACGCCCCCACCCAGACGGGCGAACCGGTGCTGCGGGTCGGCCAGGACGGCACCGGCAGCATCAAGGTGCTGCCGTACTTCCGCGACCCCGACGGCGACGACCTCTTCCTCTCCCACGCCAGCACGGGCGACCCGAAGGACGAGGTGCGCTCCCGCCCGGACGGGACGATCGAGTTCCGCGACGGCGGGGCGGCCACCGGCCGCAAGATCGTCGACGTCACGGTCTCCGACTCCCGCGGCAAGCCGGTGGAGGGCACGCTGATCGTCGAGGTCGTGGCGACGAACGAGCCGCCGGTGGCGGTGCAGGACCACGTCACGGTGCTCGCCGGCCAGCCGGTCACCGTGCGGCCGCTCGAGAACGACACCGACCCGAACGGCGACCCCCTCCGGCTCGTGCACGTGGCCGAGCAGAAGGGGCTGTCGATCGCGAACAACCTCAACGCGGGGATGTTCACGGTCCAGGGCGACGAGCCCGGGTCGTTCGACGTGACCTACCAGGTGAGCGACGGGCCCAACTCGACGATGGGGCTGGTCCGGGTGGACGTCGTCGCTCCGCCGGAGGACGAGGCCCCGCCGGTGGTGGTCTCCGACCAGGTGCTGCTGCCGTCGGACGGGTCCGCGCTGCTGGACGTGCTGGCCAACGACACCGACCCGGCGGGCGGCGTGCTCGTCGTGCAGTCGGTCACCGTGCCGGACGACTCGCCCGTCGACGTGGCGGTGCTCAACCACGACGTCCTCAAGATCATGGAGAAGCAGCGGCTCGACGAGCCGGTCACCTTCGACTACACCGTCGCGAACGGCAGCGGGTCCTCGACCGGCCAGGTGCGCGTGGTGCCCATCCCGGCCCCGGACACCCTGCGGCCGCCGGACGCGGGCGCCGACGAGGCGATCGTCCACACGGGCGACGTCGTCACCGTCCCGGTGCTGGACAACGACACCCACCCCGACGGGCTGGACGTCGAGCTGAACGACGAGCTGCAGGAGGAGCCCGAGGCGGAGCTCGGCGAGGCGTTCGTCTCCGAGGACACCGTGCGGTTCAAGGCGGGCTCCGAGGCGGGCACGGCCCACCTCGTCTACGAGGTCCGCGACAGCAACGGGCAGAAGGACTCGGCGCAGGTCACCGTCACGATCAAGGACGACGCGGAGAACACCGCCCCGCAGGTGCCCGACACCGAGACGCGGGTGCTCAGCGGCAAGACGGTGCGCATCCCGCTCGCGCTCGACGGCACCGACCCCGACGGCGACCAGGTCACGCTGAGCTCGATCGCCGGCGCCCCGGAGCAGGGCACGGCGACGATCGTGGACGGCTTCGTGGACTACACGGCGGCCGAGGGTGCAGCGGGCTTCGACTCCTTCACGTACCAGGTGACCGACACCCGCGGGGCGGTGAGCCAGGGCACCGTGCGCGTGGGCATCGCCGCGCCGCCGGAGACGAACCAGCCCCCGCAGGCCGTGGACGACGAGACCACGGTGCGGCCGGGCCGGACCGTGGCCGTGCGGGCGCTGGAGAACGACAACGACCCCGACGGCGACGAGATCGGCCTCGTCAAGGACGGCTTCGACGGGCTGCCGGACGGGCTGACGCCGAAGGCGGTCGAGGACGACATCGTCCTCGAGGCCCCCGCCGACGAGGGCGCGACGGCCTTCTACTACACGGTCCAGGACGCCTTCAAGGCGCGCTCCACCGGGTCGGTCACGGTGACGGTGGACGCCGACGCACCGCTGCTCCGGCCGGTCGCGAAGGACGACGTGGTGACGGCGGAGCAGGTCCGGGACGCGTCGACGGTCACGGTGGACGTGCTCGGCAACGACGTCGACCCCGACGGCGTGGCGTCCGACCTCGAGGTCTCCGTCGACCAGGGCGCGAGCGGGGTGACCGTCCGGGAGGACGGCCAGGTGCAGGTGGCACTGACGCCGCGGGCGCAGGTGATCACCTACACCGTCACGGACGTGGACGGGCTGCAGGCCAAGGCCTTCGTGCGGGTGCCGGGCGACCAGTCGCGGCCCTACGTGAAGCCGGGCTCGACCCCGCTGCAGGCGGTCAGCGGTGAGCCGCTGACCGTCGAGCTGGGCAAGCTCGTCGTGGTGCGGGACGGCCGGGAGCCCCGGATCACGGAGGAGTCGACGGTCGAGGCCACCGAGGGGGCCGCGGTCGTGCAGGACGCCGACACGATCGAGTTCACGTCGAGCGAGGACTTCGCCGGGTCGGCGTCGGTGAGCTTCGAGGTGACGGACGGCGACGGGCCCGACGACGAGGAGGGCAACAAGGCGGTGCTCACGCTGCCGATCGACGTCGTGCCCTCGACGAACCAGCCGCCGAAGGTGGTCGGCTCGCCGACCCTCGAGGTCGCGGCGGGCGAGGACAGCAC
The DNA here is from genome assembly GCF_042726645.1 of Isoptericola sp. NPDC060257. Taxonomy (NCBI): domain Bacteria; kingdom Bacillati; phylum Actinomycetota; class Actinomycetes; order Micrococcales; family Promicromonosporaceae; genus Isoptericola; species Isoptericola sp. NPDC060257. Next base: position 21,968 of record NZ_JBHXAW010000025.1, on the reverse strand, counting down.
CGTCGACCTGTCGCGGTACGTCAAGGATCCGGACAAGGACACGCTGACCTTCGACGTCGAGAGCCCGAAGGGCGTCACGACGTCCGTGTCGGGCGGCACCGTGACCGCGCAGGTCGAGCCGTCGGTGCCGAAGGGCACGAAGCAGGACGTCGCGTTCACCGTGTCCGACGGCAAGAACCCGCCCGTCAGCGGCAACCTCGAGGTCGCGGTGGTGGGCTCCACCCGCCCGCTCGTGCAGACGACGCCGGACAAGGTGCCCGACGCGCACCAGGGGGAGCCGGTGACGATCCCGGTGCTTGAGAACGACACCAACCCCTTCCCCGGCGAGGACCTGACCGTCGTGGGCGCGTACGGCGAGACCGGCTCGGGCAAGGTGTCGTACGACGACCGGAACATGATCATCACGCCGGACGAGAACTTCCACGGCGTGCTCACCGCGCGCTACACGGTCCAGGACGCCACGAAGGACCCCGACCGCCAGGTCGACGGCACCGTGACCCTGACCGTCCTCGGCCGGCCGGAGCCGCCGCGCGCGCCCAAGGTCGAGGAGGTGCGCTCCGGCACGGTCGTGCTGAGCTGGGAGCAGCCGAACAACAACGGCGCGGACATCACCGGCTACACGCTGCACGCCTCCGACGGCAAGACCCAGGAGTGCACCACCACGACCTGCACCTTCGACGGGCTGACCAACGACCTGGAGTACACGTTCACGGTCACGGCGACGAACGAGGTGGGCGACTCGGACGAGTCGGCGGCGTCGAAGAGCGCCCGGCCGGACGAGAAGCCGGACGCGCCGGCGGCCCCGACGCTGGAGTTCGGCGACGAGCAGCTCACGGTCACGTGGACCAACAAGGACTACAGCGACCGGTCCGCGATCACGTGCGTCAACCTGGAGATCAGCCCCGCGCCGGCCGACGGCAGGATCCAGAAGCCGTGCGTCGAGGGAACCTCGACGGTGTGGGAGGGGCTGACCAACGGCACCGCGTACACGGTGCGGGTGCAGGCGCTGAACAAGGCCCCGGACCCGTCCGACTGGGGCGAGGCCTCCTCCCCGGAGACCCCCGCCGGCCCGCCGGCGGCACCGGCGGCCCCGACGGCGAGCCGGGTGGACACCGCGGTGGGCGGGCAGACCACGGTGAGCTGGGAGCAGCCCGACACCAACGGTGCCCCGATCGAGAAGTACTACCTCGACATCTACGAGGGGGGGACGAAGAGCCGCACGGTCGAGGTGAGCGGCAGTTCCCGGTCGCAGGTCGTCGAGGGCCTCAAGACATCCGCGACCTACACGTTCAAGGTGCGGGCGCAGAACAAGGCGGCGATCTCCGAGGCCAGCCCGGCGTCCAACGCGGTCGTGCCCTACGGCACGCCGACGGTCCCGGGGAACGTGCAGGCCGCGCTCGGGTCGAACACGAGCGGGCGGGCGGACGTGAGCTGGAGCGCCGCGGCCGAGTTCCGCGGGCCGAAGCCGTACTACCAGGTGCGGGCCAAGGGCTCCGGCGCGCGGAACGTCGGCAACGTGACCTCGTACACGTACGACGGGCTGTCCAACGGCACTGCGTACACGTTCGAGGTGCAGGCCTGCAACGAGTACACCTGCTCCGCCTGGTCGGGGAAGTCGGGCTCCGTGACCCCCTTCACCACGCCGGGCACCCCGCGGGTGAGCTGGAGCGGGACCAAGAACGGCTCGGGGCGCGTGGACGACGGGTCGTTCTCGATCAACGCGCCGAGCAGCAACGGCGGGCGCGCCGTCGACAAGATCGAGTACAAGCTCACCGGCAGCGCGTCCGACAGCGGCACCAAGACCTCGTGGCCGGCGTCCGTCGGGGTGCCGACGGGCTACAGCAAGAGCTACACGCTGCAGGCCCGCGCCCACAACGAGGCCGGGTGGGGCGCCTGGGAATCGGTCACCGGGCGGACGGACGCGCCCCCGCAGCCTCGCGCCACGGTGTCCAAGGGCAGCCGGACCGGGGTCCAGGACGGCTGCTCGTCCGGCAACTGCAACTACTTCAAGGTCACGGCCAAGGACTTCGACGCGGGAACCCACCGCATCGAGTGCTGGTCGGGCAACAACCCCGACTCGAACGCGGGCTGGCACAACATCATCATGTCCGGCTCCAAGGTGTGGACCACGCCCGGCGGCCCCGGCTTCGACAGGAAGCTGGGGGCTGACACCACGATCCAGCTCGACTGCTACTACGGCTACGACGGCACCCAGGTCGCCGTGGTGATCGACGGCGAGCGATACGCCGCGACCACCTGGTGACCCCGTCCAGCCGGACCACGACTCCCCGAGACAACGAGCACGAAGGAACACCGAGATGACGATGACCCCCGAGCAGGCGACCTGGTTTGCCCAGACGTTCGAGCGCCTCGTCGGCAACGTGGGGCAGGCGGTCCTGGGCAAGGCGCCCGTGGTGCGCCTCGCGCTGACCTGCATGCTGGCGGAGGGCCACCTCCTGCTGGAGGACGCCCCCGGCACCGGCAAGACGGCGATGGCGCGCGCCATCGCGGCGTCCGTGCAGGGCTCCCACAACCGCATCCAGTTCACGCCGGACCTGCTGCCGTCCGACGTCACCGGCGTGACGATCTACGACCAGCGCACGCACGAGTTCGACTTCCGCCCGGGCCCGATCTTCGCGTCCATCGTGCTGGCCGACGAGATCAACCGTGCCTCGCCGAAGACGCAGTCGGCGCTGCTGGAGGTCATGGAGGAGGGCCGGGTCACCGTGGACGGCACCACGCACGACGTGGGCCGCCCGTTCATGGTGATCGCCACGCAGAACCCGATCGAGCAGGCCGGCACGTACCGCCTGCCCGAGGCGCAGCTCGACCGCTTCCTCATGAAGACGTCGGTGGGCTACCCGGACCACGCGTCCACGGTGGAGATCCTGTCCGGCGCGTCGGTGCGCGACCGCAGCCAGGCGCTGCAGCCGATCATCACGACGCAGGCCGTCACGGAGATGGCGACGCTCGGCTCGTCGGTGCACACCGACTCCGCGGTGCTCGAGTACGTGAGCCGCCTCGCGGAGGAGACCCGCAACGCGCCCGAGGCCCGGATCGGCGTGTCCGTCCGTGGCGCGCTCGCCCTGGTGCGGTGCTGCAAGGTGTGGGCGGCCGCGCACGGCCGCAACTACGTGCTGCCGGACGACGTCAAGCAGCTCGCGCAGCCCGTCTGGGCCCACCGCTTCGTGCTGGACCCGGAGGCCGAGTTCACCGGCGCCCGCGCGGAGGTCGTCCTCGCGCGCATCCTCGCCGACGTCGCCGCGCCGCAGGAGCGCGCCGCGGTATGACCTCGACATCGACCCCGGCGTCCCCGGCCCCCGCGGCCGCACGGGACACCGCCGGGAACCGGCTCGGTCGCGGGTGGGTGCGCGCGTCCTCGGCCGTCGGCGCGCGCTGGGCGGCCCTCGTGCGGGCGTGCGCCCCGGTGACGCAGGCGTTCTCGACCTTCGGCGTGGCCGTGCTGATCGTGTGCGTGGGCGCGTGGGTGGCCGGGCTCGCCCTGGGCTGGCTCGAGGTGCTCGTGGGTGCGGTCGTGCTCACGGTGACCCTCGTGGCGGCCATCGGCTTCGTCCTGGGGCGCCTGCGGTACGAGGTCGCGCTCACGCTCACGCAGTCGCGCGTGACCGTCGGGGACCCGGCCGTGGGGCGCCTCGACGTCCGCAACGGCGCGGCGCGGCCGATCCTGCCGTCCGTGATGGAGCTGCCCGTGGGCCGCGGGACCGCCGCGTTCCCGGTGCCGCGGCTGCGCGGCGGCGGCACGCACGAGGAGATCTTCCGCATCCCGACCCGACGTCGGGGCGTCATCACGGTCGGCCCGGTGAAGTCGGTGCGCGCCGACCCGATCGGGCTGCTGCGCCGCGAGGTGACGTGGACGGACGAGCAGGAGCTGTTCGTGCACCCGCAGGTGAAGAACCTGGCCGGGTCGTCGACGGGCTACCTGCGCGACCTCGAGGGTCGTGTCACGACCGACATCACCGACTCCGACGTGTCGTTCCACGCCCTGCGCGAGTACGTCGCGGGCGACGACCTGCGGCACATCCACTGGAAGACCACGGCCCGCACGGGCACGCTCATGGTGCGCCAGTTCGAGGAGACGCGGCGCTCGCACCTCGCGGTGCTGCTCTCCACGCGGGCCGAGGACTACGCGAGCGAGGACGAGTTCGAGCTCGCGGTGTCGGTGTGCGCCTCCCTCGGCCTGCAGGCCATCAAGGAGGACCGCGGGGTCACCGTGCTCGTGCAGTCCGGCAGCCTGCGCGGCGACCACCACACCCGGCTGCTCGACGACCTGTCCCGCGTGGAGCTCGAGCCGTCGCGCCGCGCGCTCGTCGACCTCGCCCGCGCCGCGGGGAGCTCCGCCGCCGACGCGTCCGTGATCGCGTTCGTGCTCGGCAGCCGGGTGACCCCGACGGAGCTGCGGTCCGCGTCCGCCCGCCTGCCCGCGGGCGTGAACGTCATGGCGATCCAGTGCGTGCCGGGGGCGAACCTGTCGCGGCACACCATCGCGGAGGTCGGCGTCCTGACCCTCGGACGGCTGGGCGACCTGCCGATCGCGCTGAAGAAGATGAGCGAGACATGAACGACGAGACCACACGCGGCGGGCGCCGGGCCTGGTCCGGTGAGGGCGCGGGCGACGACTCGCTGCGCACCGGCACCGGGCTCGGCCGCGGGACGACCCGCCGCAAGGAGGCGTCGCGCCCGCGCGCGACGTCGCCGCTCGCCCTGGTCGACCTGGCCGCGCTGGTGGTGCTGCTCGCGGCCGTCGCCGTCGGCTTCGGGCCGGTGTGGGGGTCGGCGGGCTACGTGCTGCCCGCCGCCGGGGGCGCCGTCGTCGGCCTGGCGGTCGCCTGGCTCGGCGCCTGGCGCCGGTTCCCGGCCGTGCTGGTGCTGGCCGTCGCGGTGGTCGCGTACCTGCTGTTCGGCGCGGTCCTCGCGCTGCCGCAGGACGCGATCGGCGGGGTGCTGCCGAGCCTGCAGACCCTCCAGGACCTCCTGATCGGCGCGGTCGAGGGCTGGAAGCAGTTCATCACCACGGTGCCGCCGATGAGCTCGTTCCCCGAGCTCGCGGTCGTGCCCTATCTGCTGATGCTGCTCGTGGCGCTCACCGCCGGCACGATCGCCTGGCGCGCCCGGCACGCGGTCTGGGCGATGGTCCCGGTGCTGGCCGGGTTCGTCGGCGTCATCCTGCTCGGCACGCTCGACGCGGCGCTGCCGGTGGCCCAGGGCATCACGATCGCCCTCGTCGGCCTGCTGTGGGGCGGCGTCCGGGCGATGGAGGCGCGGGTCGGGACCCACTCGATCAGCACCGAGCAGAGCGAGGAGGCCACCCGCCGCCTGCGCTGGTACCGGGTGCGCACGGGCGCCGCCATCCTCGGCGTCGCGGCCGTGACCGCGGCCTTCGCGGCGCCGGCGATCATGCCGGCCCAGCCGCGGTCGGTGCTGCGCGAGACGATCGTGCCGCCGCTCGACCTGCACCAGTACGCGAGCCCGCTCGTCGGCTTCCGCCACATCGTGAAGGAGCAGCGGGAGGACGAGCTGTTCACGGTGAGCGACCTGCCCGAGGACGGTCGCGTGCGCCTGGCCGCGCTCGACCGCTACGACGGGGTGGTCTACGACGCCTCCGGGACCGGCGGCGACACCGGCGTGTACAGCCGCGTCGGCACGACCATCGCGACCGCCCAGGAGGGCACGCCGCAGCGCGTCGACGTGACCGTGACGGGGTACGACGGGGTGTGGGTGCCGCAGTTCGGCGCGCTCACGGGCCTCACCTGGACGTCCGCGAACGCGCGCGCCCAGGACGAGGGCTCCTACTACAACTCGACCACCGGCACGGTGCTCACGACCGCGGGCGTGCGCCCCGGCGACACCTACAGCCTGGACACGATCGCCACGGAGGAGCCGTCCGAGGACGCGCTCAAGAAGGCGACGATCGTGGGCGCCGAGCTGCCCGAGACGGATCCGTCGTCCCTGCCGCCGGGGCTGCCCGCGAAGGCGGTGCAGTTCGCGGGGGAGGAGACGGACCCGGCCACGAAGCTGTTCCTCATCCGCGACGCCCTCGCGGCGTCCGGCGTCCTGTCCAGCGGGCTCGAGGGCCAGTACCCGTCGCGCCCCGGCCACTCCGCGGAGCGGATCGACACGCTGGTGCAGCAGGAGAAGATGGTGGGCGACGACGAGCAGTTCGCCGTCGCGCTCGCCCTCATGGCGCGGCAGGCCGGCATCCCGGCGCGCGTCGTCATGGGCTTCTACCCCGGCAAGGACAGCAACTACACGGCCGGCGAGCCCTGGACCGTGCTGGGCAGCGACGTGCACGCCTGGGTCGAGGTGCCGACCGCGGAGTACGGGTGGGCCGCGATCGAGGCCGTGCCGGAGCAGAAGCCGCAGATCCAGCCGGAGCCCAAGTCGGAGCAGGTGCCCAAGCCGCCGGTGCTCCAGGAGCCGGAGCCGCCGGAGGAGCCCGAGCGGGTCGAGGCCGGCACGGTCGAGGACGACGAGGAGGAGGCCGAGAACGAGGCCTTCGACTGGCGCCTCGTGGGCCTGGTCGTGCTGATCGTCGGGATCCCGCTGCTGCTGATCGGCGGCCCGATCGTCGCGATCCTCGCGTACAAGGCGCGTCGTCGGGCCCGACGACGCACGGCCGACGACGCCGCCGCCCGGATCAGCGGCGGCTGGCACGAGGTCGTGGACGTCGCCACCGACCTGGGCAGCACCGTCCCCCCGTCGGCCACCCGCCGGGAGAGCGCGTACCTGATCGCCGAGCAGTACCGGGCGCCCGGTACGCTCGCTCTCGCCCACCGCGCGGACGCAGGCGTCTTCGGGGAGGGCGAGCCCAGTGCCACGGAGGCGGACGACTTCTGGCGCGAGGTGGACGAGCTCGTCGCGGGGGTGCGGTCCGGTGTCGATCGGCGCCGCCGGCTCTTCGGGGCCCTGTCCCTGCGGTCGCTGCGTGCTCGCGCGACGTGGCGGCCGGGGCGGGCGCTCGGTCGGTTCGCGCGGGACGTCGGCGCCAAGGTCTCCGGGGTCGGTTCGAGGATCGTCTCCAGGGACGGCTCCAGGAGCAAGGAGAAGAGATGAGTGACGTGCAGTGCGCCGGCTGCGGGTCCACGCAGCGGGCGGGCGCGCCGTTCTGCGCCGTGTGCGGGCGCGAGTTCCCGCGCACGGGCAGGCCGGTCGGGGCGCCCGCGGGCCCGCCGCGGGGCGCGTTCGACGCCGCGGCCGGCGTCGCCGGCCCGGGGGGTCCCGCGTCCCTGGTGCACACCGGCACCACGGAGCCCGAGATGATGACGGCCACCCAGGTGCCCGCGTACCTGGGGTCCTCGACGGCCGAGCCGGAGGCCGCGCCCGTGTACGCGCACGTGGGTCGCCGCATCGTCGCGTTCCTGCTCGACGGCGTCGTGGCGGGGGTGCTCTTCGGGATCGTGTACGGCATCGGGTTCTCGACGATCGACCTGCCGTCGGGCGTCATCAGCTCGTCCGACCCGCGGTTCGCGGCGCTCGCCACCCAGATCCTCACCGTGGCGGGCCTCGCCTCCGCGGCGGCGGGCCTGTACTGGCTCGCCATGCTGATCTGGGAGGGCCTGACCGGCAAGACGCTCGGCAACCTGGTCATGGGCATCCGCACACAGGGCGTCGACGGCGGCATGCCGATCGGGGTGGGCCGCGCGCTCCTGCGCTACCTGGTCGTCGCCGCCTGCGGCCTCGTGCCGTTCTTCGGCACGATCCTCGTGCAGCTCAGCCCGCTGTGGGACGGCGGCGGCCGCCGCCAGGGCTGGCACGACAAGGCCGGGAAGGCCGTCGTCGTGGACGCGCGCGCCATGCAGCGTGCCGCGGCCCCGCGCACCGCCAGCTTCGCCCCGGCCTCCGGGGGCCCAGTGGCGGGCCCCGCCGCCCCGCCGTCGGCGCCGTCCGCCGTCCCGCTGGGGGCGGTGGCGGCGCCGCCGACGCCGACGCAGCAGCCGGCGCCGCCGCAGCAGGCGCACCAGCCGGTGAACCAGCCGCCGTACCTGCCGGCGAACCAGCCGCCGTACCAGGCCCCCGCCGGCCCGCCGGCCGGCGTGCCGGACCCGTACGCGGCGCCGGCTCACCAGCCGCTGGCCGGTCCGGCGTCGGGTGCGGGCGGGCTCATCACCGGGGTTCCGGGGTCCGCCGCCCAGCCGCCGGCGTCGTCGGGGCCGCAGCAGGCGATGCCCGACCCGCAGCAGCTCCAGCAGCAGTTCCAGCAGCCGGTCCCGCAGCCCCAGCAGCCCGCCGCGCCCGAGGTGTCGGAGCACACGAGCTTCGAGACGCGCATGCAGTCGCGGGCGCAGCGTCAGGAGCTGCGCCCGGCGCCCGTCGTGGGCGTCGTGCTCGAGCTCGAGTCGGGCGACCGGCACACCGTCGACGGGCCGGCTCGGGTCGGCCGCAACCCGGAGGCGTCGGCGGGCGAGACCGTCACGCTCGTGCGCATCGACGACCCGACCCGTTCGGTGTCGAAGAACCACGCCGACCTGGACGTGGACTCCGCCGGCCTGTGGATCAACGACCGGGGGTCCACGAACGGGACCGTCATCTCCGTCGCCGGCCTGCCGCCGCGCGTGGCCGAGCCCGGCGCGCGCGTCCGGGTGCCCATGGGGGCCACGATCCACGTGGGCGACCGTCGCATCGTCGTCCACCCGGGGAACCCCGCATGACCGACGACGACGCGCTCGTCCTGTCCTGGGGCAGCTCGTCGCACGTGGGGCGCCGGCGCAAGGTCAACGAGGACGGGTACCTGGCCGGCGCGGGCGTGTTCCTGGTGGCGGACGGGATGGGCGGTCACGACGCGGGCGAGGTCGCCAGCGCCGTCGCGCTCGACACGCTGAGCCCGCTGCAGGACGAGCCGCGGGTGGACGCCGACCGGGTGGCGGAGCTCGTCGCCCTGGCGCAGTCGCGGGTGCGGGCGATCGACACCGGCCCCTCGGGGCGCGGTGCGGGCACGACGCTCACCGGCGCGCTGGTCTCCGAGCAGGACGACGTCCCCTACTGGCTGTTCGTGAACGTGGGCGACTCGCGCACCTACCTGATGTCGAGCGGCGTGCTTGACCAGGTCAGCGTGGACCATTCCGAGGTGCAGGAGCTGGTGGACGCGGGGATGCTCACGGTGCAGGAGGCGCGGCTGCACCCGCGCCGCAACGTCGTGACGCGGGCGCTGGGCGCGGACTCCACGCCCACGCCCGACTTCCGGTACGTCCCGGTCGCCGCCGGCGACCGGGTGCTGGTGTGCTCCGACGGCCTGACCGTCGAGCTCACCGACGAGCGGATCGCCCGGGTGCTCCTGGAGCACCCGGACCCGCAGCGGGCGGCGAGCCGGCTCGTGGACGAGGCTGTCGCGGCGGGAGGCCGCGACAACATCACGGTCGTGGTGGTCGACGTCACCCACGCGGTGGACGACGACGAGACCGCGACCAGCCCGCGGGGCGGGCAGGTGCTGGACGACGAGGACACGATCCCCACGCCCGAGGGCGCGTGGGGCCGGGCCTCGATGACCGGGGGGCAGGAGGTCGACGCATGATGACGGTGGGATACGTCGAGGGCACGGCGCAGGCGGTCGTACGGGGGGACACCGTGCTGCTGCTGCCGCAGCCCGTGGAGCCGGAAGTGGTCACGCGGCTCTGGGAGGCGCTCGAGGCGCCCGAGCAGGGCGGGGTCGTGTCCGTGGTCGGGGCGCTGACGGACGTCGCGGGGAGCCTCACCGCGGTGCCGCCCTTCGCGGTGGTGACGCTCGACGCCCGCGCGCGCGAGGCACGTGTCGCCGTGCGCGGGACGTCCGCCGCGGTGCGGGTGCGCGCGGGGGGCGGCGACGTGGAGGTGTCCGGCGTCGGCGTGCTCATGTGGGCCGAGCGCGTGGTGGAGGACGTGGCCGCGGTCGAGCTGGCGCTGGACCCCGGCCCTGCCGTGGACGGCCCGGTCTGGCCGCTGCAGGGCGGGGTGGTCCGCGCGGCGCTCCTGCGTCGGACGCTGGACGGCAGCGACGTCGCCGGCGTGACGCCGGCCTCGACGTCGGCCGTTCCTGCACCGGTCGAGCCGGCAACGGTCGAGCCGGCACCGGTCGTTCCGGCCCCGGTCGTTCCGGCCCCGGTCGAGCCGCTCGCCGCGCTCGGGGGCGGCGACCCGGACGCCTGGCCACTGCCGGGCCAGTCGAAGCTGCGCGCCCCGGCGCCGCCGGCGGTCGTCGCGGTCCCTTCGCAGGAGACGTTGATCGGGGGCGCCGACGGCCTCCCGCTGCCGATCGCGACGGTCTCGGCGCCCGACGTCGGCGGGGCCGGTGACGCGTCGGACGCCGCCGGCCAGGACGGGCCCGTCGACGGGGCGCCGGACGCCGGCGACGAGACGCCCGCGCCGACGGACCAGGAGCAGGGCGAGCCGCACGCGGACACCGTGCTCGGCGGCGACGGGGACGACTACGACCACCTGTTCGGCGACACCGTGTTCCGCAGCGTCGAGGACGCGGCGGTGCGGCTCGCGGGCGACGAGGAGGGCGAGGACGACGCGGAGGCGTCGCCCGGGCCCGCGGCGGTCCCGGAGCCTCCGGCACCGGAGGCGCCCGCTCCGGAGGCGCCTGCTCCGGCGGGCCCGCCCGCGCCCCCGGCGCCGTCGGACGGCGGGCTGATCGCGTCGGTCCCGTTCGGCCCCGGCGTCCCCGGCACCCCGGCGGCCGCGTCCCGTGCCGCCTCCGTGCCGGCGGAGCCCCTGGCCGGGCCGCCCCCGGCACCCGCCGGGCCCGTCGACGACCACGACGGCAACACGATCATGACCTCGGACCTGGCCGCGCTGCGCGAGGCCGCGGGCACCGCGCTGCCGCAGTTCGGCGCACCCGCGGCCCCCGGGGCCCGGGAGGTCCTGGCGCTGGAGTGCCCGCAGGGCCACCCCAACCCGCCGACCCGGCAGCAGTGCCGCACCTGCGGCGTCGCGCTGGACGGCGACCCGGCGCTCGCGCCGCGGCCGCCGCTGGGCCGGGTCCGGATCGGGTCGGAGGACGGCGCGCCGGCGGGGGAGGACCAGGTGGTGGAGCTCGACCGCGACGTCGTGGTCGGGCGCCGCCCCCGGTCCAGCACGACGTCGGCGGACCGCATGCCCCGGATGGTCACGGTCCCGAGCCCGCAGAAGGACATCTCCCGGTCGCACGTCCAGGTGACGCTCGAGGAGTGGCACGTGCTCGTGGAGGACCTCGCCACCACCAACGGCACCGTCCTGCTGCGCCCGGGGCAGAAGCCCCGGCGCCTCCACCCGAACCAGAAGGAGATCGTCGTCGACGGCGACGTGCTGGAGCTCGGGGACGGCATCACGCTCGCGTTCGAAGGGATCTGGTGACTCCTCGATGAGCAGCAAGCGGGCACCCTCCGCCCCGCCGGAGATCCCGGGCTACACCTATCGCAAGGTCATCGGCACCGGCGGCTTCTCCGACGTCTTCCTCTACGAGCAGCACCGGCCGCGCCGCCAGGTGGCGGTCAAGGTGCTGCTCAAGGAGTGGTCGAACGACACCCAGCGCGCGGCGTTCGACGCCGAGGCCGACCTGATGGCGACCCTGGGGAACCACCCGTCGATCGTCACGATGTACGAGGCGGGGGTCGCCCCCGACGGGCGGCCCTACCTCGCGCTCGAGTACTGCTCGCGCCCGAACCTCGGCGCGCGCTACCGCGCGGAGCGCATGTCGGTGCCGGAGGCGATGCGCACGACGATCCAGATCGCGGGCGCGGTCGAGACGGCGCACCGCCTCGGCATCCTGCACCGTGACATCAAGCCGGCGAACATCCTGGTCACCCAGTTCGGGCACCCGGCGCTCACCGACTTCGGCATCTCCTCCACCGTCGACTCGGCGTCCGTCGCGGAGGGCATGTCCATCCCGTGGTCGCCGCCCGAGTCGTTCGGCGACCCGCCGGTCAGCGGCATCGCGACGGACGTGTGGGCCCTGGGCGCCACCTGCTACACCCTGCTCGCGGGGCGGACGCCGTTCGAGGTGCCGGGCGGGTCCAACTCGTCGGCCGACCTCATGGGCCGCATCGCGACCACCCCCCTGGCGGAGATCGGGCGCGGCGACGTCCCCGAGTCGCTGGAACGGGTGCTGCGCATCGCGATGGCGAAGCGGCCGGGGTCGCGGTACCCGACGGCGCTCGCGTTCGCGCGCGCGGTGCAGCAGGTGCAGGTCGAGCTGGCGCGCGACATGACTCCGATCGACCTCCTCGACGAGGCCGGGTCGGTGCTCGAGGACGAGGACGAGGCCGAGGGCACCCGGATGAACCGGGTCCGGGCGATCGACCCGGAGCAGCGCAGCACGCCGCCGGGGCCCGCCGTGGCGTCCGTGCCCTTCGCGCCGGTCCAGGCGCCGCCGTACCCGACGGCCGCGCCGGCCGCTCCCCAGGGCACGTCCCTGGCCACGGAGTCCGCGTGGTCGGCACCGGCCACCGCGTCGCCCTCCCTGGGGCGGGTGCCGACGGTGGACGCGGCGGGCCAGCTGCCCGACGCGTCGGTGGACGAGACGGTCTTCCGCACGGAGCGTCCGGCGGCGACCGCGACCGACGACGACAGTGCCGCCGAGGCGCCCGCCGCGTCGCGCTGGGCGTGGCTGCTCGTCGCCGTCGGGTCGGTCCTCGTCCTCGGCGTCGGCGGCCTGATCTGGTGGCTGAACCGCGACGCCGGGACCGAGCCCGCCGTGGCCGACCCGGGGGCCACGCAGACCGCGGCGCCCGCCGACCCGCTCGGCGGCTACGTGCCGCCGGTGCAGGACCTGCAGGCCGTGGTCGAGGGCGACGAGGTCATCGTGACCTGGGAGCCCCCGCGCGAGGCGGAGGAGGGCGACGAGTTCGGCTGGAAGCAGCTCTCGCTCACCTCGGAGTCGCAGTACACGACGACGGACGAGACGTCGGCCAGCGTCCCGGCAGACCCCGGCAAGGACGTGTGCGTGCAGGTCGTGGTGATCCGGGACGGCAGCAGCCTGTCGCAGACGGAGCAGACCTGCGTCACGGCCGGGGCCGACGCGAGCGAGGGGGCGACGGGCTGATGGGCGAGCTGGCGATCGAGTTCTGCGGCGAGTGGTTCCGGCCCTCGCCCGAGGTGCCGTTCGACATCGGTCGCGAGGGCGACCTGGCGATCGACGACAACCTGTACCTGCACCGCCGCTTCCTCCGCGTCACCTGCGACGACGACATCTGGTGGCTCACCAACGCGGGGTCGAACATCGCCGCCACCGTGAGCGACGTCCGGGGCGGCGTGCAGTCCTGGCTGCCGCCCGGTCACCGCCTGCCGATCGTGCTGCCGCACACGGCGATCGTCTTCACCGCCGGCCCCACGACGTACGAGCTCACCGTCTCCCTCAGCGACGCGCCGTACTACGAGGTGCACCCGGAGGACCCGGGCAGCGGCGACACGACGATCGGCGCGGTGCAGTTCACCGTGAGCCAGCGCCAGCTCATCGTCGCGCTCGCGGAGCCCATGCTCCGGCGCGAGGGCACGGGCCTCAGCGAGATCCCGTCCAGCGTCGACGCGGCGCGGCGGCTCGGCTGGGCCACCACGCGCTTCAACCGCAAGCTCGACAACGTCTGCGACAAGCTCGACCGGATCGGGGTCAAGGGGCTGCGCGGCGGCCCCGGGGGCGCGGCGACCAACCGCCGGGCGCGCCTCGTCGAGCACGCCGTGACCTCCCGCCTGGTCACCGCCGACGACCTCCACCTCCTCGACCAGAAGGACGACGCCTGACGTGCGCATCAAGCTCACCCTGCACCGGTCGGACGACTCGTCCGTCGACGTGGCGGTCACGGCGGACGCCACCGCCAGCGTCCGTGACGTCGCCGAGGCGCTGTACTCCGGCGACCCCGGTCGCCGCGGCGCGGCCGCCCCGGAGAACCTGACGCTCCAGGTCGTGGGCGACGGCACGGCCCAGCACACCGTGACGGCCGGGAGGGTGCTCACGCCGACCAGCGACCTGGTGCAGGCCGGTCTGCGGTCCGGCTCCGGGGTGTCGATCGTGCGGCTCTCCGACCAGTTCGTGCATGCCGGGCAGGACCGCGGGGCGGCCGTCGCCGTCCTGCGCGTCCTCGAGGGCCCGGACGCCGGGCGCGAGTTCCACCTGCCCGTGGGCACCTCCTACCTCGGCCGCGACCGGGGCATGGACATCCGGCTGCAGGACGCCCAGGTCTCCAAGCGGCACGCGCGGATCATCGTGGGGGAGCAGCTCGAGATCCACGACCTCGACTCCGCGAACGGGCTCGAGATGGGCGGCAAGCGGATGACCCGCTCCGTCCTCACGTCGTCGGACACCGTGACCGTGGGCCAGAGCGTCGTGTCGGTGGTGTCCCTGCACCGTTCGACGAGCCTCCCGCCCACCAGCCCCGTGGTGGAGTTCAACCGCTCGCCCCGCGTCGTCGCGCGGTTCGGCGAGCGCAAGATCACGGCGCCCAAGCCCCCGAAGCCGGTGCCTCCGGGCCGGCTCCCGTGGATCCCCATGATGGCGCCCGCCCTCATGGGCCTGGTGATGTTCGCGTTCTTCAACAACCCGCGGATGCTCGTGTTCATGTTCATGAGCCCGCTGATCATGCTGGGCGTCTACTACGACCGGCGGATCGCGCGGAAGAAGGACTTCGAGCGGGCGTCGGAGCTGTTCGAGGAGGCCGTCACCGCCACGCAGGAGCGGATCGCCCGGACGCACGCCGTCGAGCGGGCGGTGCGCCTGGCCGAGGTCCCGTCCCTCGCGGAGTCGCTCGACGCCGTGCGCCGCCTCGGCGGGCTCATGTGGACCCACCGGCCCGAGCACCGCGGCTTCCTCACCCTGCGCCTCGGCATCGGGGCCGCGCCGTCCCGCACCGAGTTCACCGAGCCGCGGGAGAACGAGGCGATCCCGGAGCACTGGGAGAAGGTGCTCGAGCTGCAGTCGCGCTGCTCCGTGATCGACGACGTGCCCGCCGTCGCCGCGCTGCGCTACGGCGGCAACGTCGGCCTCGCCGGTCCGGCCGGCATGGTCGAGTCCGTGGCGCGCGCCGCGCTGCTGCAGATGGTGGCGCTGCACTCGCCGTCGGAGGTCGTGCTCACGGCCCTGACGTCGCACCGCTCGCGCGAGGACTGGGAGTGGCTGCAGTGGGTGCCGCACACCGGCTCGCCGCACAGCCCGCTGGGGACCTCGGACCACCTGGCCGCCGACCCGGGCCGCGGCCTCGCCCTGCTGACCCGCCTCGAGGAGCTCATCGAGGCCCGCGGCATCAGCCTGGACGGGCCGCCGCCGCTGGAGACGGAGCGGGACCCCGAGAAGGACCGCGGCGAGGCCGCGCCCAAGCCGGTGCTCCCGGCGGTGGTGGTGCTCGTCGAGGACGACACGCCGCTCGAGCGGTCGCGGCTCGTGCGGCTCGCGGAGCGCGGCCCCAAGGCGAACGTGCACGTCGTGTGGGTGGCCCCCACGGTGGAGCAGCTGCCCGCCGCGTGCCGGACGTTCGTGCTGCTCGACGCCCAGGAGGGCGCCGGCTCCGGCATGACGGGCGAGGTGCACTACGGCCGCCTCGCGTTCCCCGTGCGCTGCGAGGCGGCGGACCTGGCCACGGCGGCCGAGGTGGCCCGCATCCTGTCCCCGGTGGTCGACGTCGGCGCGCCCGTGGACGACGAGTCCGACCTGCCCCGCTCGGTGTCCTACCTGGCGCTGGCGGGCACGGACCTCGGCTCCGACGCGGCCGGCGTCGTCGAGCGGTGGCGCGAGAACCTCTCGCTCACGCCGCGCGACGGCTCGCCGCCGGTGCGCCGCAAGACGCCGACCAACCTGCGCGCGCTCATCGGGCACAACGGCGTCGAGCAGTTCTACCTGGACCTGCGCACCCAGGGCCCGCACGCCCTGGTCGGCGGCACCACCGGCGCCGGCAAGTCCGAGTTCCTGCAGTCGTGGGTGCTGGGCATGGCCGCGGCGCACAGCCCCGACCGCGTCACGTTCCTGTTCGTGGACTACAAGGGCGGCGCGGCGTTCGCCGACTGCGTCCACCTGCCGCACACGGTGGGCCTGGTCACCGACCTGTCGCCGCATCTCGTGCGGCGGGCGCTGTCGTCGCTGCGGGCGGAGCTGCACTACCGCGAGCACCTGCTGAACCGGAAGAAGGCCAAGGACCTCGCGTCCCTGGAGCGCACGGGCGACCCGGAGGCGCCGCCGAGCCTCATCATCGTGGTGGACGAGTTCGCGGCGCTGGTGGGCGAGGTCCCCGAGTTCGTGGACGGCGTCGTCGACGTCGCCCAGCGCGGCCGGTCCCTCGGCCTCCACCTCATCCTCGCGACGCAGCGCCCCGCGGGCGTCATCAAGGACAACCTGCGCGCCAACACCAACCTGCGCATCGCCCTGCGGATGGCCGACGAGTCGGACTCCAAGGACGTGCTGGGCGACAAGATGGCGGCGCACTTCCCGCCGTCGATCCCCGGTCGCGGCGCGGCCAAGACCGGCCCCGGCCGGCTCACGACCTTCCAGACCGGCTACGCCGGCGGCTGGACGAAGGACGAGCCGGAGCCGTCCCAGATCGACGTCGAGGAGATGGACTTCGGCACGGGACGGCGCTGGGAGATGCCGACGGTCGCCCGGTCGGACGACGACGGGGACCCGGGCCCCAACGACATCGCGCGCATGGTGGCGACGATCCGCCACGCGGCGACGAGCGCGGGCGTGCCCGCGCCCCGCAAGCCGTGGCTGGAGGAGCTGGCCGCCACCTACGACCTGGCCCTGCTGCCCAACCCGCGCACGGACTCGCGGCTGCTGCTCGGCGTGCGGGACGACCCGCACGGGCAGGCCCAGCCGACCGTGCACTACGAGCCGGACGTCGACGGCAACCTCGCCGTGTACGGCACGGGCGGCACCGGCAAGAGCACCACGCTGCGCACCATCGCGGTGACCGCCGGGCTCACGGCCCGCGGCGGCCCCGTCCAGGTGTACGGCATCGACTGCGGCTCCGGCGGCCTGTCGATGCTGGAGAGCCTGCCGCACGTCGGCGCGGTGATCTCCGGCGACGACGAGGAGCGCGTGTCCCGCCTCATGCGGCGGCTCACCGAGCTGCTCGACGAGCGCTCCGCGCGGTACGCGGAGGTGCGGGCGAGCACGATCGACGAGTACCGCCGCATCGCGAACCGCCCGGACGAGCCCCGCATCATCGTGCTGGTCGACGGCATCCAGTCGTTCCGGGACAGCTACGAGATCTTCGCGGGGCGGGGGTTCTCGGTCTACGGCGCGTTCTCCCAGCTGGCGACCGACGGCCGCCCCGTGGGCATCCACCTGGTGATGTCGGGAGACCGGGCCGTGGCGGTCCCGCCGGCGCTCGCCTCGACCGTGCAGAAGCGGATCGTGCACCGCATGGCGCGCGAGGACGACTACATGATGCTCAACGTCCCGAAGGACGTGCTGACGCCCGCCTCGGCGCCGGGCCGCGCGATCATGCACGGCCAGGAGGCGCAGATCGCGGTGCTCGGCGGAGACCCGAACGGCGCCGTGCAGTCGCGCGAGCTGGCGAAGCTCGAGCAGACCATGCGGCGCATGGGCACGGTGCAGGCCCCGGGCGTGGCACGGCTGCCCGACAACTTCGCGCTGGACACGCTGCCGGTGCGCACGGGCGAGCTCGCGACGATCGGTCTGCGCGACCTCGACATCGCGCCGGTCGGCCTGCCGATGCGCTCGCCGTTCATGCTGGCCGGTCCGCCCGGGTCGGGGCGCACGACGGCGTTCGTCACGCTCGCGACGGCGCTGCGGCGCCGGGGCGGCACCCGCCTGGTGTACCTGTCGTCGCGGCGCACGAGCCTGGGCGCCCTGGACCTGTGGGACCAGCAGGCGGCCAACCCGGAGGACGTCGTCGAGCTCGTCAAGGAGCTCACGGAGGTGCTCGACTCGGAGCGGGTCGCGCCCGGCGGGCTCGCGGTGATGATCGAGAACTACACCGAGCTCACGGGCACCCCCGCCGAGAAGCCGCTCGAGGCGTTCGTGAAGCTCGCGGTGCGCAAGGAGCACTTCGTCCTCGGCGAGTCGGAGTCGTCCACCTGGTCGAAGGCGTTCACGCTGGCCGGCCCGTTCAAGTCGGGGCGCAACGGCATCCTGCTGACGCCCGGCGACACGGACGGCGACACCCTGATGAACACTCCGCTCGGGCGCATGCGGCGCAAGGACTTCCCGCCCGGCCGCGGGTTCCTCATCACGGCGGGTCGCGCCGTCAAGATCCACGTGGCCCTGCCGGGCTGACGGGAGCAGGGCGATGGGGAGGTCTCCCCATGTCCCGACGTCGCGGGCTCTGGTTGAGTGAGCGGCGTCGAAACGTGAAGAGGTTGTCCGTAGGGGGCAGCCATGAGTGAAGGAGCATCACATGGTCGCAGAGGGTGGCAACGTCTTCGGTCTTGACGTCGAGGCAGTCCGGAGCCTGGCGAACGTTCTGCGGGAGCAGGCGGAGCAGGTGCGCACGACGGTGACCACGATCACGTCGCAGATGGGTCAGACGGAGTGGAACGGTCCGGACGCGGTGCAGTTCCAGGAGGAGTGGGACGGGACGCACTCGGCGAAGCTGAACGAGATCGCGTCGGCGCTGGACGGGTACGCCACGACGGCGGACAACAACGCGTCGCAGCAGGAGGACACCTCGAACTCGTACTGAGTTCGGGTGGGTCCCCGTCGCGGGGACGAACGAGGGGTGCGGCACCACGGCAGCGGTGCCGCACCCCTCGAACGCTGGGTCGGTCGAGTGGTGCGGATCCCGGACGGACGTCCGGTGGGGTGTTGAGGAGGAGCTGTGGGCGAAGGGATGTACGGCGCCGATATCGAGGCGCTGCGTCTGCTCGCGGACAAGATCGCAGAGGGCGGCACCACGCTGGAGGGCGTCATCACCGCCGTCGAGGGTGCGATGCCCGGTCCGGAGGGCTGGGACGGGCCCGACGCGGAGGGCTTCCGCTCGGAGTGGGGCGACACGCACGTCGTGCTCCTGCGCGACACGGCGAACCTGCTGAGCGACGTCGCGACGAGGGCGCGCGAGAACGCGGACGAGCAGGACACGACGTCGAACGACTACACGGGCTTCGGCGGGGCCACGGGCAGCGGCACCGGGAACGCCGGCGGTGGCGGTGGCGGTGGCGGTGGTGGTGGCGGCGGGGTCGGCGACGAGGAAGAGGAGGGCGGGGAGAACCCGCTGTCCTCGCCCGGGGCCGACCCGACGCGGACGCCGACCGATACCACCGACCCGAACTACAACTGGACCGACGGGTACGAGGGCGGGCAGCACCGTGGTCCCTCGTACGAGTCCGAGGTCCAGATCCGGACGGGCGAGAACGGCACCGACGGCACCGGCGAGGGCAACGGCGACGGCACCGGCAACGGCAACGGCAACAGCGACCTGACCAGCTCGGAGAAGGGGAACGTCGGCGAGACGCTCCTCGAGGGGGAGACGGGCGGCTTCGTCGGGTACGAGGCGGGCGCCGAGGGCGAGTTCGGCTCCGAGGACGGCTTCCACGGCTCGGGCGAGGCGGGTGTCGCCGCCGGCGCCGGGTACGACGCGTCCGGTGAGGTGAGCGTCTCGGAGAACGGCCTCGTCGCGGAGGGTTCGGTCGGGGCCAGCGCCGGCGTGAGCGCGAACGCGAGCGGCCAGGTCGGCGTCGGGGAGCACCTGACCGCCGAGGGCTCGGCCGACGCGCTCGTCGGCGCGCGCGCCGAGGCCACCGGCGGGGTGTCCGTGGGCCCGCACGGCCTGGGCGCCAGCGTCGGCGTCGACGCCTTCGCGGGCGCCGAGGCGGGCGTGGACGGCTCCGTGAACATCGCGGGCGCGCAGGTGGGCGCCGGCGCGGAGGTCTACGCGGGCGTCGGTGTGACCGCCAACGCGGACGTCAACGTCGGCTGGGACAGCGTGGGCGTCGACCTGGAGCTGGGTGCCGCGCTCGGCGTCGGTGCCGGCTTCGACGTCTCGTTCGACTGGTCGCCGTCCGAGACGGTCGACGCGATCGGTGACCTCGGTGGTGACTTCGTCGACGGGATCACCGGTGGATGGTGGTGACCCGGAATGGCTGCGACTGATTGGATGAGGACATGAGCACAGTCACCTACCCGAGCGAGACGTTCCCGGGTTTCCCGGAGATCTCGATGGACTGCCCGGAGGGCTGGGTGCCGCACCCGGTGCCGGCCGCACAGCTCGCCATCGTGCAGCAGCGACCCGACGGGGAGTTCCGCCCCAACGTCGTGGTGGTGATGCAGCGGCTCAGCGGTGACCAGACGATCGAGGAGGTCATCCAGCAGGCTGTCGAGCGGCTGGAGGCGACCCCCGGGTACGAGGAGGTCGGCCGTATCCGCACGACGCTCGCCGGAGCGCCCGCGGCCCGGATCGAGGGCGCGTGGTCGACGGAGGAGACCGGCACGGTCGCGCAGGCCCTGCGGATCGCCGTCATCGAGCACGACGGCGTCCGGGACGTCGTCGAGGTCACGGGGACGTGCGCGGGCTCGCAGGCCACGGAGGTCTGGCAGACCGTCCGGGCCATCCAGGACAGCGTCGAGCTGGTCACCCGATGACGGCCGGGGACCAGGGAGTCCAGCGCTTCGCGGTGGTCAGCCGCGTCGTCGTGCTCGTCGTCGGCATCGCCCTCCTGGCGTTCGGCGCCCTCGCGCTCGCCTCCGGCAGCACGGTGCTCGGCATCGCGCTGATCGTGGTGGCGGCGCTGCTCGTCATCGCCCGAGGGGTCTGGACCGCGGTGCGCGGCACGCGCGCCGTGGAGGCCGGTCGGGAGAAGGCCCAGGTGCCGGCCGCCCCGGTCGTGGCGCCGGGCGCGGCGTCGCCCGTCGACCGGGTCGTGGCCGACCTGGTCGGGATGAACAGCGACGGCCTGCCCTACCGCATCGACGCGACGCGGTCGGGGGACGACGTCCAGGTCGAGGTCCGCTGGAAGTCCGAGGAGCTCCGCTGGAAGACGCTCTTCGTCCGCGGGCGGGTAGCGTACGCGTGGCGCATGGAGCTGACGCTCGACCCGGCGAAGGCGCACTACAAGTTCACCGAGTACTCCGGGACGGCGTCGACCAGCGCGGGCTTCGGCCCCGGCGGCGTCTACGCCCGCGGCGACTGGAACTGGAAGCGGGGAAAGACGGCGTTCCAGACGTCGGCCTCGTTCCGCGAGGGCGCCGACGGCCAGATCGTCGTCGCGGACGCCAGCGGGGCACGGTCCTCCTGGGAGGGCGCGACGATCATCCGCCCCGCCGACGCCAAGAAGCCGGTCTTCACCGTGCTGCGCCACCACGGCTGGCGTCCCCGGGTCGACTGGGCCGGCTCGCGCATGTTCGAGAAGTAGCCCCACCCATCGAAGGACACCTATGAAGCAGATCCGCACCCGACGTCGCGCGCGCCTCGCGCTCGCGGCCCTGATCGTCGCGCCGGCCCTGGCCGCGTGCTCGTTCTCGGCCGGCGACCTCGAGCCCGTGGGGGGCGACGCCGAGGCGTCACAGCCTGCCGAGGAGTCGGCGGAGCCGTCCGAGCCCGCTCCCGAGGAGACGGCGGCCGCCGAGCTCACGACGATCCACGCCGAGCACATCGCGGCGCGCGTCCCGGCCGACTGGCAGCAGGTCGGTGACGCGGACGGCTGGTCCTACGTGCACCAGAAGGCGAACGACGCGGGCGGCGTCGCCGGTCGGGTCGGCTTCATGCCCGGCGGTTCCGAGATGACCGCTCAGGAGTCGGTCGACTGGTACATCAGCCAGGTCGAGGGCAAGGGCGTGACGGACGAGAACTACGCGCCCGTGACGACGCTCCGCGACGAGCCGGAGCGCGCGAACACCTCGTACACCTACTCGTCCGGCGGCGAGACGTACACCTCGGTGGTGTGGGGTCTCGTGGACGGCAACGGCATCCCGTCGCTCGTCCAGCTGTCCGGCACCCAGGACATCATGACGGAGGACTTCGTCACCGGGTTCGACCAGTCGCTCAACCTCAACGGCGACTGGGAGGGTAAGGCCGGCTGACCGGCCCCGACCGCGCGCAGGGGCGGTGCGACCTCAGGGT
>NZ_JBHXAW010000024.1:0-24780 GCF_042726645.1 Isoptericola sp. NPDC060257 | reverse complement strand
GCCCCAGGGCCGCGCCACCGTCTGCACTCTGTGGGGTGACCTGGGTCGGCATCTCCTGCGGACGGCGACGAGGCCGCCCCGGTGAGAGGCTGGCCGCGGCGGGCTCCCCGACCCCCCGACGACCCGCGACGACGGAAGGCAGAGCATGAGGCTCGAGCTGCGCGGCATCACGAAACGCTTCGGCGCCCTCGTGGCGAACGACCACATCGACCTGGTGGTGGAGCCGGGCGAGATCCACTGCCTGCTGGGCGAGAACGGCGCCGGCAAGTCCACCCTGATGAACGTGCTGTACGGCCTGTACCAGGCGGACGAGGGCGAGATCCTGCTCGACGACGAGGCGCAGGCCTTCGAGGGTCCCGGCGACGCGATGGCCGCCGGGATCGGCATGGTGCACCAGCACTTCATGCTCGTCCCGGTGTTCACCGTGGCCGAGAACGTCATGCTCGGGCACGAGTCGACGCGGGCCGGCGGCGTGCTCGACCTGGAGAGCGCGCGCTCCAAGGTCACCGAGATCGCGGACCGGTTCGGGTTCCAGGTGGACCCCGACGCCCTGGTCGAGGACCTCCCCGTGGGCGTGCAGCAGCGGGTCGAGATCATCAAGGCGCTCTCGCGCGACGCCGACGTGCTGGTCTTCGACGAGCCCACGGCCGTGCTCACCCCCCAGGAGACCGACGAGCTCATGGGGATCATGCGGCAGCTGCGCGACGAGGGCGCCGCGATCGTCTTCATCACGCACAAGCTGCGCGAGGTCCGCGCCGTCGCCGACCGGATCACGGTGGTGCGGCACGGCAAGGTGGTCGGCGAGGCGAGCCCCGGCGCGACCGACGCCGAGCTGGCGTCGCTGATGGTGGGCCGCGCCGTCGAGCTGACCGTGCGCAAGGACGCGCCCCGCACCACCGACAACGAGCTCGCCGTCACGGACCTGCGGGTCACGGGCGCGGACGGGCAGGTGCTGGTGGACGACGTGAGCTTCACGGTGCGCGGCGGCGAGGTGCTCGTCGTGGCAGGCGTCCAGGGCAACGGGCAGACGGAGCTCACCGAGGCGCTGGTGGGCCTCCAGGAGCAGGTCACCGGCAGCGTGCGGCTGGACGGCAAGGAGCTGGTCGGCCGCTCGGTGCGCCGGATCCTCCAGGCGGGGGTCGGGTTCGTGCCCGAGGACCGCAACGAGGACGGCCTGGTCGGCGAGTTCACGATCGCGGAGAACCTGGTGCTCGACCGGACGGACGGCCCGCCGTTCGTCCGGCGCGGCGCCCTGCAGCTCGCCGCCCGCGACGAGTTCGCGCGCGAGAAGGTCGCGGAGTACGACGTCCGCACGCAGGGCATCGAGACGCGCGTGGGCCGCCTGTCCGGCGGCAACCAGCAGAAGGTCGTCCTCGCGCGCGAGCTGTCGCGCGAGCTGCGGCTGCTGGTGGCCGCGCAGCCGACCCGCGGCGTCGACGTCGGGTCGATCGAGTTCATCCACAAGCGCGTCGTCGAGACGCGCGACTCGGGCATCCCGGTGGTCGTCGTGTCGACCGAGCTCGACGAGGCCGTGGCCCTCGCCGACCGGATCATGGTGATGTACCGCGGCCGCGTCGTCGGCATCGTGCCGGCGGACACCTCGCGCGACGTGCTCGGCCTGATGATGGCCGGCGTCGCCCCCGAGGGCGGCCCCGATCGAGAAGGAGACGCGGCGTGAGCGGCGAGACGCCCCAGGACCGGGCGCAGGACCCGGCACAGAACCAGGGGCAGGGGCCCGACGTCGACCCCGGGTCGCGGCTCGGCGAGGCGCTCGAGCAGGTCGACGCGGCGGCCGAGCCCGGGCTCGCGGAGGAGCTGGAGCAGGAGGCGGCGCGCGAGCAGGCGGCGGCCGTCGAGGAGTCGGGCCAGCGGTGGCGCGACGCGGTGCGCCGCGCGACGTCGGGCGGCTGGGCCGTCGCCCTGGGCGCGATCGTGCTGGCGGTGCTGGCCGGGTCGGTCCTCATCGTCGTCACCGACGAGAAGGTGCAGGCCGCCGCGCCGTACTTCTTCGCACGTCCGGGCGACACGCTCGCCGCGGTCGGCCAGGCCGTGGGCGGCGCGTACTCCGCACTGTTCCAGGGCGCGGTGTACAACTTCAGCGCCGACACGTTCGCGCAGGGGATCAAGCCGCTGACGCAGACGCTCGCCAACGCCACGCCGCTCATCGCGGCCGGGCTGGGCGTCGCCCTGGCGTTCCGGGCCGGGCTGTTCAACATCGGCGGCCAGGGGCAGATGCTCATGGCGGCCACCGCGGCCGGCTGGATCGGCTTCGCCGTGACCGGGCTCCCGTTCCCGCTGCACCTGCTGGTGTGCCTCGTGGCCGGCGTCGCCGCCGGCGCGCTGTGGGCGGGCATCGCCGGCCTGCTCAAGGCGCGCACCGGCGCGCACGAGGTGATCGTCACGATCATGCTCAACTACGTGGCGCTCTACCTGCTGTCGTACCTGCTCTCGACGCCGGGGCTCATGCAGGCGCCCGGGTCCGCGTACCCGAAGACGCCGCCGATGCAGGACTCGGCCGTCCTGCCGCCGCTGCTCGGCAGCGAGTACAACCTCGACTGGGGCTTCGTGCTCGCGCTGCTCGCGGTCGTCGGGGTGTGGTGGCTGCTCAACCGGTCGAGCACGGGCTTCGCCTTCCGCGCCGTGGGCGAGAACCCCAAGGCCGCGCGGGTGGCCGGCATCGACGTGTCGCGCACCACGGTGCTCGTCATGCTGGTGGCCGGTGGCCTCGTCGGCCTCGCCGGGGCGCAGCAGGTGCTGGGCACGGTGACCTCCGGCTTCAGCACCGACATCGACTCGGGCATCGGCTTCGACGCCATCACGGTGGCGCTGCTGGGCGGGTCCTCGCCGTGGGGCGTGCTCGGCGCGGGCATCCTGTTCGGCGGCTTCAAGGCCGGCGGCTCCGCGATGCAGGCGGCCGAGGGCATCCCGATCGAGATCGTGCTCGTGGTGCAGTCGCTGATCGTGCTGTTCATCGCGGCGCCGCCGCTGGTGCGGGCGGTGTTCCGCCTGCCGCAGCCGGAGCGCACGCCGCGTCGTCGTGAGGGCCGAGGAGAACGCCGACGTGACCGCCGCGGTGCGGGCGCGCCGGGCGCCGGGGAGGGACAGGCATGACCGCCACGACCGTCGACCAGCCCGGGGCCGCGGCCCCGGCCAGCGCGTCGCGCGCCGCCGTACCGGTGACCTGGAAGGCCGTCGTCGGCCTCGGGGTCGTCCTGGTCCTGTACGCGCTGCTGCTGCTCCTGGCGCCGCACGAGGGCTCCGCGCGGTTCGCGCTGTCGACCAGCACCGACTTCGTCGTGCTGTCGACCCTCGTCGTGCCCGCGATGGCGACGGCCTGGGTCTGCGCCGCCGTCGGCCTCGCCGTGCTGGCGTTCGCCGCCGTGCGCACGCGGTCGGGGCGGCGGGTGCCCGTGTGGGCGGTCGCCGTCTTCGCGGCCGCGCTGCTCGTCGGGTTCCTCGCCTGGGCGGGCGCGGGAAGCCCGCGCGACATCTCGGTGGTGGGCCTGCTCGGCGGCGCCATCGGCCTGTCGGTGCCGCTCGTCTACGGCGCCCTCGGCGGCGTCATCGGGGAGCGCGCGGGCGTCGTCAACATCGCCATCGAGGGGCAGCTGCTGGCGGGCGCGTTCGTCGCCGCCATCGTCGCGTCGCTCACGAAGAACCCGTGGGCCGGGTTGGTGGCGGCCGTGCTGGCGAGCGCCCTCGTGGCCCTGGTGCTGGCGCTGTTCACCATCACCTACCGGGTGAACCAGGTGATCGTCGGCGTGGTGCTCAACGTGCTGGTGATCGGCCTGACGAGCTTCTTCTACTCCGAGGTGCTCGTCCCGAACGCCGACACGCTCAACTCGACCGTCCGGTTCCCGCGCCTGCCCGTCCCGGGGCTCGAGAGCATCCCCGTGATCGGGCCCGTGCTGTTCAACCAGACCATCGTCGTCTACCTCATGTACCTCGCGGTCCCGGCGGTGTCGTACGCCCTGTTCCGCACGAAGTGGGGCCTGCGGGTGCGCGCGGTGGGCGAGCACCCCAAGGCGGCCGACACGGTGGGCATCGACGTGCTGCGCACGCGCTACCGGGCCGTGCTGATCGGCGGCGCGGTGGTCGGGCTCGGCGGCGCGTTCTACACGGTCGTGTCGATCAACCAGTTCGGCCGCGAGATGACGGCCGGCGCGGGCTTCATCGCCCTCGCCGCGGTCATCTTCGGCAAGTGGGACCCGCTCCGGGCCGCCCTGGCCGGCCTGCTGTTCGGCTTCGCGACGAACCTGCAGAACGTGCTGTCGGTCGTGGGGTCGCCCGTCCCGAGCCAGTTCATGCTGATGCTCCCGTACGTGGTGACGCTGCTGGCGGTGGCCGGGCTCGTCGGCCGGTCCCGCGCGCCCGCCGCGTCCGGGACGCCCTACACCAAGGAGTAGCGATGACGAGCACTGGTCCGACCGTCGACTGGGAGGCGCTGCGCGCCGCGGCGCGGGACGTCGTCGAGCGGGCGTACGTGCCGTACTCCGGCTTCCCGGTCGGGGCGGCGGCGCTCGTGGACGACGGCCGCGTGGTGGTGGGCTGCAACGTGGAGAACGCCGCCTACGGGGTGACGCTCTGCGCGGAGTGCTCGCTCGTGTCCGCCCTGGTCACGGGCGGTGGCGGCCGCCTCGTCGCGTTCACGTGCGTGGACGGCGCGGGGCGGACCCTCATGCCGTGCGGGCGGTGCCGGCAGCTCCTGTGGGAGCACGGCGGCCCCGACCTGCTGGTGGAGTCCGTCCGGGGCGTCGTGCCCATGACGGCGGTGCTGCCCGACGCGTTCGGCGCACCGGACCTGGACCGTTACCGCGAGGGGAGCGAGGCATGACCGTGCCGGGCAGCATGTCGGGCAGCGAGCCGTTCGACGCCGTCGACGTCATCCGGACCAAGCGCGACGGGCACCCGCTCGAGGCGGCGCAGATCGACTGGGTGGTGGACGCCTACACGCGGGGCGCCGTCGCCGAGGAGCAGATGTCGGCCCTCGCGATGGCGATCCTGCTGCGGGGGATGACGCGCCCGGAGGTCGCGCGCTGGACGGGCGCGATGATCGCGTCCGGCGAGCGGATGGACTTCTCGGGCCTGTCGCGCCCGACCGCGGACAAGCACTCGACCGGCGGCGTGGGGGACAAGATCACGCTGCCGCTCGCGCCGCTCGTCGCGTCGTTCGGGGTGGCCGTGCCGCAGCTCTCGGGCCGCGGCCTCGGGCACACGGGCGGCACGCTCGACAAGCTCGAGGCGATCCCGGGCTGGCGGGCCGCGCTGAGCAACGCCGAGCTCATGGACCAGCTCGAGGACGTGGGCGCGGTGATCTGCGCCGCCGGGGCGGGGCTGGCGCCCGCGGACAAGAAGCTCTACGCGTTGCGCGACGTGACCGGGACGGTCGAGTCGGTGCCGCTCATCGCGAGCTCGATCATGAGCAAGAAGATCGCGGAGGGCACCGGGGCGCTCGTCCTCGACGTCAAGGTGGGCTCGGGCGCGTTCATGAAGGACCTCGACTCCGCGCGGGAGCTCGCCCGCACCATGGTCGACCTCGGCACCGACGCGGGCGTGCGCACGGTCGCGCTGCTCACCGACATGGCCGTGCCGCTCGGCCGCACCGCGGGCAACGCGCTCGAGGTGCGCGAGTCGGTGGAGGTGCTCGACGGCGGCGGCCCGGCCGACGTCGTCGACCTCACCGTGGCGCTGGCCGTCGAGATGCTGGCCGGGGCGGGACGGCCCGTGCCCGAGACCGAGGTGCGCGCGGCGCTGGCCGACGGCCGCGCCAAGGAGGTCTGGCGCCGGATGATCGCGGCGCAGGGCGGCGACCCCGACGCGCCGCTGCCGCGCGCCCGCGAGCGGCAGGACGTGCTCGCGGACCGGTCCGGCGTCCTCACCCGGCTCGACGCGTACGCCGTGGGCATCGCGGCCTGGCGCCTCGGCGCGGGGCGCTCGCGCCGGGAGGACCCGGTGCAGGCCGGGGCGGGCGTCGAGCTGCACGCGAAGCCGGGGGACGAGGTCGCCGCAGGCCAGCCGCTGCTCACGCTGCACACCGACACCCCGGAGCGGTTCGACCGCGCCCGGGCGGCGCTCGAGGGGCAGTGGGTGGTCGACGACGCGGTGGGCGGCGACGCGGCCCGACCGCTCCTGCTCGACCGGATCGGCTGACCGGGCCGGGCGATCGGGAGGGGTCCGGACGATGGCGGCGCGGGCGCTGCGCGCGACGGACGTCCTCGCGCTCCTGGGCGCGTTCGCGGGGCCGACGCCGGAGCTGCCGCCCGCCGGACGGTTCGCCCGCCCGGAGGTGCCCGAGGACCTCGTCCCGGCGCTCGCCGCGCTCGCCCCGGCGGTGCGGGCACGGGTGCTCGACCCGCTCGGCCGACGCGGTCCGCAGCCCGCCCCGGGGCGCCCGCGCACGCTGACGCTCCCCGCCGCGGACGGTGTGGTCGCCCCGGCCCGGCAGGTCGACGAGCGTACGTGCGGCGCGGCGGTGCTGGCCCTGCTCGCGCTCGCGGGCGACCCGCGCCGGGCGCTCGAGCTGAGCCGCCGGCCGCCGGGTGCCGCCGAGATCTTCGCCCGGTCCCAGCGGACGCTGCACGCCCGTGCCACGCGAGGGCCGGGCGGCCTGCCGGCGTGGCCCGTCGCGCTCGGCACTCCGCCGTGGGGAGCGGCCCGCGTGGCCCGGTACGGACCGGTCCGCTACACCCATCGCGTGGTCGGCGGGCGCTCGGGCGCGCGCGTGCTGGCCGCCGCGGTGGACGCTGCGGCCGCGGGCGTGCCCGTCCCGCTGTACTCGGGCGGCGACCTCGCCGGCGGCGTGTCGACGGCGGTGCCCCGGCACGTCGTCCTCCTCACGACCGTGCGGGGCGGCGTCGCGACCGTCTACGAGCCGTCGGCCGGCCGGCTGCACGCGGTGCCGGTCGCGCGGCTCGTCGCCGCCGGCGCCCGGGAGCGCGGGAACGACCCGCTGGCTACCGCCGCGCTGGGCGGCTGGCCGCACGTGGTGTGGGCGCTGCTGCCGCGGGACGCGCGAGGCTGAGGGCCGGCCGCCACCGAGGTGTCAGACGCACGGCCTGCTCCCGTACGTCCTGACAGGGGTCCCGGCTCCTCTGGCGCGCCACGGGGCCGGGGTCCACGATGGGAGCGCACCGCCGTCGAGCGAAGGGACAAGCCCCATGAGCACCGCCCCGGACGACGCCTGGCGGGACGCCGGGCTCGGGAATCCCGACGACACCACGAGCCTGGTCGAGGACGCCCTGACGGACGACGCGGAGGCGGGCGACGCCGCGGAGGCCGGTGGCCGCGTCGAGGAGTACAAGCCGCGCCACGCCCGGCCCGACCTGGACGGCGAGGCCGCGGAGGCCGACGTCGTCGAGCAGAGCCAGGAGGTCCCCGGGCTCGACGATCCCGAGGCCTCCGGCGACGCCTGATCGCCGGTAGGTTGGCCCCATGACGCAAGCCCTCGTCGACCTGATCCCTGCCCTGCCCAAGGTGCTCCTGCACGACCATCTCGACGGGGGACTGCGACCGCAGACCGTCCTCGAGCTCGCCGCCGAGGTGGGCCACGAGCTCCCGGCGTCGGACGCCGGGTCGCTCGGCACCTGGTTCGTCGAGGCCGCCGACTCGGGGTCGCTGGTGCGGTACCTGGAGACGTTCGACCACACCATCGCCGTCATGCAGACGGCCGACGCCCTGGCCCGCGTGGCGCGCGAGGCCGTGCTGGACCTGGCCGCGGACGGCGTCGTGTACGCCGAGCAGCGCTGGGCGCCGGAGCAGCACCTGGCCCGCGGGCTGACGCTGCCGGAGACGGTCGAGGCCGTGCAGGCGGGCATCGACGAGGGCATCCGCGAGGCGGCGTCGCGCGGGCAGATCATCCGCGTCGGGCAGCTGGTCACCGCGATGCGGCACACCGACCGCTGGCAGGAGATCGCCGAGCTCGCCGTCGCCCACCGCGACCGCGGCGTGGTCGGCTTCGACATCGCCGGCCCGGAGGACGGGTTCCCGCCCTCGCGGCACGCGGAGATCTGGCGCTACCTGGCTGAGCAGGACTTCCCGGCGACGATCCACGCGGGGGAGGCGGCCGGGCCCGCGTCGATCGCCGAGGCCGTGCACCTCGGCCAGGCCGACCGGATCGGCCACGGCGTGCGGATCGTCGAGGACATCACGTTCCACGAGGGCTTCGACGACGACGGCGAGCGGCGCGCCGAGCTGGGGCGCCTCGCGCACTGGGTGCGCGACCACCAGATCGCGCTCGAGGTGGCGCCCGTGTCGAACCTGCAGACGGGCGCCACGTCGGCGACGTCGGTGGCCGACCACCCGATCACGCGCCTCAAGGAGCTGGACTTCGCGGTCACGCTCAACACGGACAACCGCCTCATGTCCCGCACGTCCATGACGAACGAGATGACGCGGCTCGTCACCGAGGCCGGCTGGACCATCGACGACCTGGCCGACGTCACCCTGACCGCCGCGTGGAGCGCGTTCATGCACCACGACGAGCGCCGCGCGCTGGTCGACGACGTCATCCTGCCGGGGTACCAGCAGGTCGAGGGAGCGCAGCGATGAACGACGCCGCCCGGTCCGGCCAGGCCGACGTGCCCGCCGACGCCCTCGCGCTCGCGCGGTTCGTCGACCACACGCTGCTCAAGCCGGAGGCCACGACCGCCGACGTCACGGCCCTGGTGGAGGAGGGCGTCGGCCTGGGCGTGTTCTCCGTCTGCATCTCGCCGACGTTCGTCGCGCACGCCGCGCGCGTCGCGGCCGGCCGGATCGCGGTGGCGACCGTGTGCGGCTTCCCGTCGGGCAAGCACGTCAGCGCGGTGAAGGCGGCCGAGGCGGCCCGCGCCGTCGCCGACGGCGCCGACGAGGTCGACATGGTGATCGACGTCGGCGCGGCCAAGGAGGGCGCGTTCGACGCGGTCCGGGCGGACATCGCCGCGGTCCGCGCGGCCGTGCCCGCCGAGCACCTGCTCAAGGTCATCATCGAGGCGGCCGCGCTCACGGACGCTGAGATCGTCGCCGTCTGCCGGGCCGCGCAGGACGCCGGCGCCGACTTCGTGAAGACCTCGACGGGCTTCCACCCTGCGGGCGGCGCGTCCGTGCACGCGGTGGAGCTCATGGCGCAGACGGTCGGGGGGGCGCTGGGGGTCAAGGCCTCGGGCGGGGTCCGGACGCTGGACGACGCGCTCGCCATGATCCGCGCCGGCGCCACGCGGCTGGGCCTGTCCGGGACCGCGGGGGTGCTCGCGGGGTTCTCCGGCCAGCCCGCGCCCGCCGGCGACAGCGGCTACTGAGGGCCGCCGGGTGGCCGCCGAGCCGCTCGTCGACGTCCGCGCGGCCGCGCGCACGCACGGCACGGTCCAGGTCCTGGCGCCCACGTCGCTGACGCTGGGGCCGGGCGAGGCGGCCGCCGTCGTCGGGCCGAACGGCAGCGGCAAGTCGACGCTGCTGCGCCTCGTCGCGGGCAAGGACGAGCCGACCTCGGGCGACGTGCGGGTGCTCGGCCTGCCCGCCGGGCAGGCGCGCCTGCGGCGGCGGGAGGACGTCGCGCTGCTGCTGGGCGGCCTGGCCGCGTACCCCGACCTCACGGTCGCCGAGCACCTGCGCCTCGTCGCGTCGGCGTGGGCGGGCCGGCATGCGGGCCCCGACGTCGAGACGGCGCTCGCGGCGGCCGAGCTGGACCGGGTGCGGCACCAGCTCCCCGGCGAGCTGTCGTCCGGGGAGGGACAGATGTTCGCCCTCGCGACGACGCTCTACCGGCCCGCTCGCCTCGTGCTGCTCGACGAGCCGGAGCAGCGGCTCGACGCCCGATGGCGGGCGGTGGCGCGGCGCCTCGTCTCCGGCGCGCTGGACGCCGGCCGCGCGCTGCTCGTCGCGACGCACGACCCCGACCTGCGCGCCGACCTCGCCCGCCGCGGCCGGGAGGTCGAGCTCGCGGCCCCGGGGCGTCGATGAGGGCACGGTGAGCGCGTCGTGAGCGTGCCCGCGCACGTCGACGACGGCGCCCGCGTGCCGTACCCGCGCTGGCGGCGCTGGGTCGCGTCGCTGCGGCGCCGGACGCTGGTCGTCCGGGCGGCGGAGTCCGGCGGGGACCCGCACGACCGCGTCTACCTCGGGTACGGGGTGGTGCTGCTCGCGCTCGTGTACGGCCCGATCCTGTGGAGCGCCCTCGCCCAGGCGGCCGCGGCGGTGCAGGTGCCCGACGCGGCGGAGGGGCGGGCGGCGCTGCTCGTCGCCGGGTCGGCGCTGGCGCTCGGGGTCGCCGGCCTCGCCGGGCTGGCCGCGTCCCGGGCGGGCGGACCGCTGTGGGCGAGCCGCGCGGAGACGACCTTCGCGCTGTCCGGCCAGTTCCGCCCTCGCGACGTCCTCCGCCGCCGTGCGCTGCTGCTCACCCTCGGCGCCGCGGCCGTCGGCGCCTTCGCCGCGACCGCGGGCGCCGCGGGCCTCGCGGGCGGGCCGGGGGCCGCCGACCCCGCGACGCTCCTCGGCGCGGGGGTGGGGGCCGCGCTGCTGGCGCAGGTCCCGCTGGCCGTGGGCGCGGCGGCGCAGGCGCCGGGACGACGGGGCGCCGCAGCCGGGGTCACCGTCCTCCTGCTGGCGCTCGGGCTGGTCGCGGCCCTGGGGGCGGCGACGCCCCTGGCGGTGCCCGCCCTCGCCCCGGCACCGTCGCCCGCGACCCGGGCCGGCGTCCTCGTGGGCGGCGCGCTGGTCGTCGCCGCCGGGCTGGCGTCGGCGTGGCTGGTGGTGAAGATGCTGCCGGACGAGCTCGACGTCGACGCGGCCGCCGCGGGCCAGTCGCGCACGGTGACGGCCGGCCGCGGTCTGGTGGGCGGCGACTCCGGGGCGGCGGCCGACGTGCTCGGGCCCCGCACGTACCGCGGACGCCGGGCGCGTCTCCCGCGGCCGCTGCTGCGCGCGGCGCCCCTGGTGGCGCGGGACCTCCTCGGCCTGCGACGCCGGCCCGCCGCGGCCGGCGCCGCGCTCGCGACGGGAGTCGTCGGCGCGCTTCTCGTGCGGTGGGGGACCGACGGCGGCCCCGCCGTCGTGACCGTCGCCGGAGCCCTGGCCCTGTACGCGGCCGCGCGGACCTGGTCGGACGGCCTGCACGCGTTCGCCGCCCAGCCGCAGCCGGGCGCCCTCCTGCCCGGCTCCGCCGGGCGCGCCGTCGCCGGCCACGCGGTGGTGCCCGCGGTCCTGGCCGTGATCGCGGCCGCGGCGGGCACGGCGGGAGCGGGGGCGGG
This sequence comes from Isoptericola sp. NPDC060257, assembly GCF_042726645.1. NCBI lineage: Bacteria > Bacillati > Actinomycetota > Actinomycetes > Micrococcales > Promicromonosporaceae > Isoptericola > Isoptericola sp. NPDC060257. The sequence goes on along the minus strand of NZ_JBHXAW010000024.1, from coordinate 13,558 downwards.
CGGCGTCGTGGCGGCGCTCCTCGTGGTCGCCCTGGTGCTCGGCGCGCGCGTCTGGGTGGCGGGCGCGACCGCGGCGCCGCCCGGTCTCTTCACGCCGATGATGACGCCGAACGGCGACATGTCCATGCTGGTCCTGGGCGCGTGGTACCTGCGCGGGTGGCTCGTGGTGGCAGCCGCCGCCTGGCTGCTCCAGCGGGCCGGCCCCGGCACGACGACGGCGGTGCTCGTCCTGGCCCTCGCGGCCGGTCTCGCGGCGGCCGGGGTGCACCGGTTCGCGCGGGCGTGAACCGTAGTGAGCCGACGTGGGCCGACGGGGTGAGCGACGTCACACGCGGGGTGCCGGCCCGGAGAAGTTAGGCTCGCCTCACCATGTCTGACTCGCAGCCCCAGACCCCCGCCGGCCCGCCCACCCGCAAGCGCACCCCTCGGCACGCGACGGTCACGGCCGTCCACCGGGTCACCCCGCACCTGGTGCGGGTCACGATCGCCGGCCCCGAGCTCGCGGCGGTCGAGCCCACCGGGCACACCGACACCTACGTCAAGCTCGTGCTCGGCGAGCTGGCGGACGGCCGCCCCCTGCTGCGCGCGTACACGGTGCGGGCCCGGCGCGACGCGGACGCCGCCGCGTCGGGCGAGGCCGAGTGGGACCTCGACCTCGTGGTGCACGGGGACGAGGGCGTGGGCGGGCCGTGGGCGACGGGGGTCCGGCCGGGGGAGCCGGTGACGTTCCTCGGCCCGGGCGCCGGCTACGCGCCCGACCCGGAGGCGCCGTGGCACCTGCTCGTCGGGGACGACGCCGCGCTGCCCGCCATCGCCGCCGCGCTCGAGGCGCTCCCCGCCGGCGCCGTCGCGCACGCCGTCGTCGAGGTCCCCGGGCCCGAGGACGAGCAGGAGCTGGTCAGCGCCGCCGACCTCACGCTCACCTGGGTGCACCGCGGCACCGGCGACCTCGCCGGCACCGTGCGCGCCGCGCACGCGGCCGGAGACCTCCCCGCGGGCGCGCCGCACGTCTTCCTGCACGGCGAGGCCGGCATGGTGCGCGACCTGCGCCGGTGGGTCCGCGCGGAGCTGGACGTCCCGCGGGAGCTGCTGTCGGCGTCGGGCTACTGGCGCCGCGGCAGCGACGACGAGGACTGGCGCGCCCGCAAGGGCGAGTGGAAGGCCGCCGTCGACCAGGACGACGCCGCCCTGGTCGGCTGAGGCGGGGTCAGAGGCCGAGCGCCGCCCGGAGGTCGGCCTTGATCCGGTCGAGCTTCTTGTGCGCCGCGACGCGCAGCCGACCGACGTCGATCGCCGACGCGTCCGGGGCCACGGGCTCCACGACCTCCAGGTAGCACTTGACCTTCGGCTCGGTGCCGCTGGGCCGCACCACGACGCGCGTGTCGTCCGCGCCGAGCAGCACGATGCCGTCCGTGGGCGGCAGTCCGTCGATGCCGTCGGAGAGGTCGAGCACCTCGGCGACGCCGGCCCCCGCGAGCGTGCGCGGCGGCGCCGTGCGCAACCGCGCCATCGTGTCGGGGATGCGGGACAGGTCGTCGAACCGCACGGAGAGCTGGTCGGTGACGAAGAGCCCGTTCTCGCGGGCGACGTCGTCGAGCGCGTCCACGAGCGTGCGGCCGGCGGCCTTCTCCCGGGCGGCGAGCAGCGCCACGAGCACGGCGGTGCTGAGCCCGTCCTTGTCGCGCACGTGGGCCGGGTCCACGCAGTAGCCCAGCGCCTCCTCGTACCCGAACACCAGCCCGGGGGTGCGGGCGATCCACTTGAAGCCCGTGAGCGTCGTCGCGTGCCCGACCCCGTAGCGGACCGCGATCGACGACAGGACCCGCGACGACACGACCGAGGACGCCACGACCGGGCCCGTGCCCGAGCCGTCGGGCGCGGGCACCTCGCCGCGGGCGATGCGGCGCACCGCCTCGCGCCCGAGCAGGGCGCCCACCTCGTCGCCGTGCAGCATCCGCCAGCCGTGCGAGCGGGCCGTCTCCGCCCCCTGGTGGGTGCCGTGGCTCGGGTCGTAGACGGCGACCGCGCACCGGTCGGCGTCGGGGTCGTTGGCGATGACGACGTCGGCGTGCGCCTCCGCGAGGGCGACCGCCATGTCGATGGCGCCGGGCTCCTCCGGGTTGGGGAAGCGGACCGTGGGGAACGCCGGGTCGGGGTCGTGCTGCTCCTCGACCGGCAGCACCCGCGTGAACCCCGCGTCGGCCAGCACCCGGGCGAGCACGCGACCGCCGACGCCGTGCAGGGACGTCGTGACGACGCGCAGCGCCGCCCGCTCCGTCGGGCCGGTGGACGTGCCGGCACGCTCGGCCAGGTCGTGCACCGACGCGACGTACGCGTCGACCACCTCGCGGCCCAGGACCCGCCAGCCGGACTCGACGCGCGGGACGCCCGACGGCGGCCCCGCCGCGGCGATGGCCTCGGCGATGCGGGCGTCGTGGGGCGGCACGATCTGTGCCCCCTGGCCGGCGTCGGTGACGACCCGCCCGCCGAGGTACACCTTGTAGCCGTTGTCCTGGGCCGGGTTGTGGCTCGCGGTGACCATGACACCCGCGTCGGCGTCGAGGTGGCGCACCGCGAACGAGAGCACCGGGGTGGGCAGGGCGGAGGGCAGCAGCAGCACCTCGTGGCCGGCGGCGGTGAGCACCGCGGCGGTGTCCGTGGCGAACGTCGACGACCGGTCGCGGGCGTCGTAGCCGACCACCACGCGCGCCGCCGCCCCCCGGCCCAGCACCGACGTGAGGTACGTACCGAGGCCTGACGCCGCGGTCGTCACGACCGCGCGGTTCATCCGGTTCGGACCGGGTGCCATCGCGCCGCGCAGCCCTGCGGTGCCGAACTGGAGCGGACCGGCGAACCGGTCGCGCAGCAGCGCGACGGCGTGCTCGCGGGTGCTCGGTCGCTCGGACGACGTCTGCTGGGCCAGCCGGGACAGCTCGGCCTTGTCGTCGTCGTCGACGTCGTAGCGGATCCAGCGCTCCACCGCGTCGAGCAGGATGGGCAGTTCGGTCGCCGTCGCGGCCGGCTCGTAGGACGGGTCGTCGGTGTCCAGGCTCATGGCGGGGTCCCCTCGGTCGGGTGCTCGGCTCGGTGCGCGCTTACAGGGCGGTGACGATGCGGGCGAGGAGCTCGCTGATGCGCGGGCCGGCGGCCTGGCCGGCCTCCAGCACCTCCTCGTGCGACAGCGGCTGCGGGCTGATGCCCGCGGCGAGGTTGGTCACGAGGGACACGCCGAGCACCTCCATGCCGGCGTGCCGGGCGGCGATGGCCTCGAGCGTGGTCGACATGCCGACGAGGTCCGCGCCCATGAGGCCGGCCATCTTCACCTCGGCGGGCGTCTCGTAGTGCGGCCCGTGGAACTGCGCGTACACGCCCTCGGGCAGCTCCGGGTCGACGCCGCGGGCGATCTCGCGCAGCCGCGCCGAGTACAGGTCGGTGAGGTCGACGAACGTGGCGCCCTCGAGCGGCGACGTGGCCGTGAGGTTGAGGTGGTCGCGGATGAGCACCGGCTGACCGGGCCGCCACGCGATGTGCAGGCCGCCGCAGCCGTTGGTGAGCACGACGGTCTCGCAGCCGGTGGCCGCCGCGGTGCGCACCCCGTGCGCGACGCGCCGCACGCCCTTGCCCTCGTACAGGTGCGTGCGTCCGCCGATGACGAGCGCGTGCCGCACCGCGCCGTCGGGTCGCTCCACGCGGATCGAGCGCGTGGTCGCCGCGTGCCCCGCCACGGCGGGGCGGGCGAAGCCGGGGATCTCGTGCGTCGGGATCTCCGCGACGACGTCGCCGACCAGCTCGGCGGCGCCGCCCCAGCCGGAGCCCAGCACGAGGGCGACGTCGTGACCGGGCACCCCGGTCGCCTCGGCGATGTGGTCGGCCGCGGCGCGGGCGACGTCGAACGGGTCGGTGGTCGGGTCGTCGAGGTCCCCGACGCTGCGGCTCGTGGTGCTCATGGTCCCGAGGGTAGTCCGGGCCGCGACCCGTCGCCGCGCCGACACCGGGGCCCCGGCGGCCTGACACAATGGCCCCCGTGCCCTCCGTGAACACCCCTTCCCCGGACACCTCGCCGGCCACCACCCCCGACAGCCCGGCCTCCACCGTCGCCGCCACCCCCGGCGTCCCCGAGACCGACCCGCGCCTGCCGCACGTCGTCGTCGTCGGAGGCGGCCCGGGCGGCTACGAGGCCGCCCTCGTGGCCCGCCGGCTCGGCGCCCGCGTCACCGTCGTCGAGCGCCACGGGCTCGGCGGCGCCGCCGTGCTCACCGACGTGGTGCCCTCCAAGACCCTCATCGCCACCGCCGAGTGGTTCACCACGGCCGAGCAGGGCCCCGAGCTCGGCGTCCGTGGCGAAGCCCCCGCGGGCGAGCGTCGCGACCTGGTCGACCTCGAGGCCGTGAACGCCCGCGTGCTCGCGCTCGCCGACGCGCAGTCGCGCGACATCCACTCCCGGCTCGAGCGCGAGGGCGTCGAGATCGTCGCCGGCGCAGGCCGGCTCGATGGCCCGTCGCGGGTCGTCGTCGACACGGGGACGGGCACGACGACGCTCGACGCCGACACCGTGCTGCTCGCCGTCGGCGCCACGCCGCGCACGCTGCCCACCGCCGTCCCCGACGGGGAGCGCATCCTCACCTGGACGCAGCTCTACGGCCTCGCCGAGCTCCCCGAGAAGCTGATCGTCGTGGGGTCCGGCGTCACGGGCGCGGAGTTCGCGGGCGCCTACCAGGCACTGGGCTCGCAGGTCGTGCTCGTCTCCTCCCGCGACCGGGTGCTGCCCGGCGAGGACATGGACGCCGCCGAGTTGCTGGAGGGCGTCTTCCGCGCCCGCGGCATGACCGTCATGTCGCGGTCGCGTGCGGCGTCCGCCGTGCGCACCGAGGACGGCGTCGCCGTCACGCTGACCGACGGCCGCGTCGTCGAGGGCTCGCACGTGCTCATCGCCGTCGGCGGGGTGCCGTCCACCGCCGGCATCGGCCTCGAGGAGGCGGGCGTGCGCCTGTCGGCGAGCGGCCACGTCGAGGTGGACCGCGTGTCGCGCACCTCCGTGCCCGGTGTCTACGCCGCGGGCGACTGCACCGGCGTGCTGCCGCTCGCGTCCGTCGCGGCCATGCAGGGCCGCATCGCGATGTCGCACGCCCTGGGCGACGCCGTCGCGCCGCTCAAGCCGGGTCGCGTCGCCGCCAACATCTTCACCGCGCCGGAGATCGCCACGGTCGGCCTCAGCGAGTCGACGCTCCGCGAGCGGGGCTACCGGTACGTCACGACGACGCTGCCGCTGGCGCGCAACCCGCGCGCCAAGATGCTCGGCATGCGCGACGGCTTCGTGAAGCTCTTCGCCCACCCGGACGCCGGCGTCGTGCTCGGCGGCGTCGTCGTGGCCCCGCGCGCCAGCGAGCTGATCTTCCCGATCACCCTCGCCGTCGCGCACCGCCTCACCGTGGACGACGTCGCCGACTCGTTCACGGTCTACCCGTCGCTCTCCGGGTCGATCGCCGAGGCCGCCCGCGTGCTGCACGGGCAGTCGGGGGAGGACGCCGCCGTCTGACGGCCCCGTGCCGGGCGCGTCGGGACCGGCCGGGTCAGGACCGGCCGTCGAGCCGCGCCCGCAGCGCGGGCCACGCCGTCGCGAACGCGGGCAGCAGGGGGAGCGTCGTCACCTCGTCGACGGCGACCCACCGCACCTCCAGGCTCTCCGGGTCGGCCGCGCCGGGCGTCACGCGGGCGCCCGGCGCGACGTCCGCGAGCACGGTGGTGTAGGCCCAGGGGCCGTGGTCGAGCACGTGCGTGCCCAGCACGTGCACCGCGCGCGGCTCGACGGCCGCCTCCTCGAGGCTCTCCCGCAGCGCCCCGTCGACGGGCGTCTCGTCCGGGGCCAGCGCGCCGCCCGGCACGCCCCACGTGCCGCCCTGGTCCGACCAGACCGCGCGGTGCTGCAGCACGACGTCGGTCACCGGGCCGAGTTCGCCCGGGGTGCCCGGCCCGCGGCGCGCGAGCAGCAGTCCCGCCGCGCCGTAGAGGCCCCAGTGCCGGTGGTCGCCGCAGGCCACCCAGCCGTCCCCGGGGTGCCGGTGGAGGGTCTCGCGCGGGGGAAATCGGCTGGGCACGCGGTCAGGCTACAGGCGACGATGGCACGGTGAGCGCCCACGGCACCGATGAGTTCCCCGACCCCGCACCGTCATCCACCACCATGGACGACGAGGCGGCGGACCCGCGCGACGAGATGCCCGGCTGGAAGCGGAACGTGGCGATCTTCCTCACCGGCCAGACGATCTCGCTGCTCGGGTCGATGCTCGTGCAGTTCGCCGTGATGTGGCACCTGACGATCGTCACGCAGTCGGGGTCCGTGCTCATGCTCAGCATCGTGTTCGGCATGCTGCCGCAGGCCTTCATGTCGATCTTCGGCGGGGTGTGGGCGGACCGGCACTCCCGCAAGCTGCTGATCATCGGCGCGGACAGCGCCATCGCGACGATCACGCTGGCGCTCGCGCTGCTCATGCTCTCCGGCGTCGACGACCTGTGGCTGATCTACGTGGCGCTCGCCGTCCGCTCCACGTTCGCGGGCATCCAGACCCCCGCGGTGAACGCGATGGTGCCGCAGATCGTGCCGGCGCCCCAGCTCATCCGCATCAACGGGATCAACCAGTCCATCCAGTCCGGCATGATGCTGCTCGCCCCCGTGGTCGCCGCCGCGATCTACGCGAGCTTCGACATCGTCGCGGTGTTCTTCGTGGACGTCGTCACCGCGGTGCTCGGCATCGGCATGCTGCTGCTGGTCACCGTGCCGCGACTGGTCCGGCACGACGACGCCGCGCCCGAGGGCGCCGGCACGGAGAAGCCGAGCTACTTCGGCGACCTGGCCGCGGGCGTCCGCTACATCCGTGGCCACGGCGCCGTGAAGTGGCTCATGACGATCTTCGCCACCACGATGGTGCTCATCGGCGCGCCCTCCTACCTCACGCCGCTGATGGTGACCCGCACCTTCGGCGACGAGGTCTGGAAGCTCACCACCAACGAGGTGTTCTGGGCGGCGGGGATGCTCGCGGGTGGGCTCGCGATGGCGTTCGTGGGCACCCGGGTCACGAACCGGGTGGTGCTGATCGTCGGGAGCACCCTCGCGGCGGGGGTGTTCACCGCGGGGCTCGGGCTGGCCACGAACATGTGGGTCTTCTTCGTCCTCGGGCTGCTGATCGGCGTCACGTTCACGCTGATGTCCGCCCCCAGCATGGCCATCCTGCAGGAGACCGTGGAGCCCGAGATGCAGGGCCGCGTCTTCGGCTTCGTCGGCATCGTCATGACCGTCGCCATGCCGCTGAGCATGGTGGTCTTCGGCCCGCTCGCCGACCGCTACTCCGTGCAGGTGCTGCTCGTCGTCGCCGGCGCGCTGCTCGTCGCCTTCGTCGTCGCCGTGCTGTCCGTGCCCTCCGCGCGGCGGTCGCTGGCCGCCATCGCCCGCCCGGCCGAGCCCGCCGAAAGGGTTCCCGACCCCGCGAGGTAGTACGAGAGCCCGCGAGGTAGCAGGGGCCCTGCCGAGGTAGTACGGGTTGCGTGGGGCGTACTACCTTGCCCGGACCCGTACTACCTCGCCCGGCCCCGTACTACCTCGGCTCGGTGGGGATGGGACCGCCTCGGGGTCAGTCGACGATCTCGCAGATCGCGGCGCCGGCGGTGACCCCGTCGCCCGGGGCCGCGGACAGCGACCGCACGGTGCCCGCCTTGTGCGCGAGCAGCGGCTGCTCCATCTTCATGGCCTCGAGCACGACGACGAGGTCGCCCTCGGCCACCTGGGCGCCGTCCGCGACCGCGACCTTCACGATGGTGCCCTGCATGGGCGACGCGAGGGTCGCGCCGCTCGCGGCGGACGACGCGCGGCCGTTGCCGCGGCGGGCGGGGCGGCGGGCGGCGTTCGCACGGCGCGCGCGACCGGCGGCCACGCCGAGCCCGGCGGGCAGCACGACCTCGAGGCGGCGGCCGCCGACCTCGACGACGACGCGCTCGGCGAGCTCCTCGGCCGGCTCCTCGGCGTCGGGCACCGGTGCCGGGGCAGCCGGCGCGAGCTTGCCCAGCTCGTCCGCGAAGTCCGTCTCGATCCAGCGGGTGTGCACGCGGAAGGGGGAACCGTCGGTGGGGACGAAGTCCGGGGCCTCCATCACCGCGCGGTGGAACGGCACGACGGTGGGGATGCCCGCGACCTCGAGCTCGCGCAGCGCACGGCGGGCTCGCTGGGCCGCCTGCTCGCGGGTGGCGCCCGTGACGATCAGCTTGGCGATCATCGAGTCGAAGGCGCCCGAGATCGTGTCGCCCTCGACGACACCGGTGTCGACGCGCACGCCCGGGCCGGACGGCCAGCGCAGCGTGGAGACGGTGCCGGGGGAGGGCAGGAAGCCCGCGGCCGGGTCCTCGCCGTTGATGCGGAACTCGAACGAGTGGCCCCGCACGGTGGTGGAGTCGTACCCCAGCGGCTCGCCCGCCGCGATGCGCAGCTGCTCGCGCACCAGGTCGATGCCGGTGACCTCCTCGGTGACCGGGTGCTCGACCTGCAGGCGGGTGTTGACCTCGAGGAACGACAGGGTGCCGTCGGTCCCGACGAGGAACTCGCACGTGCCGGCGCCCACGTACCCGGCCTCGGCGAGGATGGCCCGCGACGCCCGGTCGAGCTCGGCCTCCTGCTCCGGGGTGAGGTACGGCGCGGGCGCCTCCTCGACGAGCTTCTGGTGCCGGCGCTGCAGCGAGCAGTCGCGGGTGGAGACCACCACGACGTTCCCGTGCGCGTCGGCGAGGCACTGCGTCTCGACGTGGCGCGGCCGGTCGAGGTACCGCTCCACGAAGCACTCGCCGCGGCCGAACGCGGCGACCGCCTCGCGCACCGCGGACTCGTACAGCTCGTCGATCTCGTCGTCGGTGCGGGCGACCTTCAGGCCGCGGCCGCCGCCGCCGAACGCCGCCTTGATGGCGATCGGCAGCCCGTGCTCGGCCGCGAAGGCGTGCACCTCGTCCGCGCCCTGGACCGGGTCGGATGTGCCGGGCACCAGGGGCGCGCCCGCGGCCTGCGCGATGTGCCGCGCGCTCACCTTGTCGCCGAGGGACTCGATGGCGGCGGGCGGCGGCCCGATCCACACCAGCCCGGCGTCGAGCACGGCCTGGGCGAACTGGGCGTTCTCCGACAGGAACCCGTAGCCGGGGTGCACCGCGTCCGCGCCGGAGCGGCGCGCGACGTCCAGCAGCTTCTCGACGTCGAGGTAGGTGTCGGCGGCGCGCTGGCCCTGCAGCGCGAACGCCTCGTCGGCGAGCCGGACGTGCAGCGCGTCTCGGTCGGAGTCGGCGTAGACGGCGACGGAGGCGATCCCGGCGTCGGTGCAGGCACGGGCGATGCGGACGGCGATCTCGCCGCGGTTCGCGACGAGGACCTTGCTGATGGTGGGCACGGCTCACGGTAACGCGTGCGCCGTCGTCCGCCGGCACCCGCGCGACGCCTGCGGAGAAGTCTGTGCCGGGTACCAACGACGATCCGGGCCGTTTGGAGGGATCCCACATGGACCCGGGCGGTAGGTAGTGCCGGAGGCGCCCGGAGTTGGTGGTTTCGGCAGTGGGTCCGAGCCGCTCAGCGGGGGTCGCGGAGCGACCGCCAGGGGATCTCCAGCTCGCCCAGCAGCTCTCGCAGCAGCGGCAGGCTCAGCCCGACGACGCCGTGGTGGTCGCCCTCGATCCGGTCCACGTACGGGCCGCCGAGGCCGTCGATCGTGAACGCGCCGGCCACGTGCAGGGGCTCGCCCGTCGCGACGTAGGCGTCGATCTCCTCGTCGTCGACGTCGGCGAAGTGCACGGTCGTGGACGACGACGCGCCGAGCGTGCCGCCCGTGCCGCCGTCCTCGGGGTCGCGGGCGTCCACGAGCCAGTGGCCCGTGTGCAGGACGGCCGCGCGGCCGCGCATCGCGCGCCAGCGGCGGCGGGCGTCCTCGGCGTCCGCGGGCTTGCCGAGGATCTCCCCGTCCAGCTCGAGCATCGAGTCGCAGCCGAGCACGAGGGCGGACGCCTCGTCCTCGCCGCCGTCCTCGAGGCGGGCGCTGACCTCCTCCGCCTTGGCCTGGGCCAGGACGAGGACGGCGTCGGCGGGGTCGAGGTCGCCGCCGAACCCGGCGCGCGCGGCGTCGAGCACGGCCGGCTCGTCGACGGACGAGACGACGACCCGCGGTGTGACGCCGGCTGCCGCCAGGGTGGCCAGGCGGGCGGGGGACTGCGAGGCGAGGACGAGGCGCACGGGCGCGGTGGAGGCAGGCACGTGCGCACCCTAACCAGTCAGCCGGTGTGCAGCAGCAGCGACGACACCAGCAGGACGACGGGCGACGCGACGGTCGTGACCAGGATGGTGTCGCGCGCGAGCAGCTCGCCGGTACGGAAGCGTGCCGCGTAGTTGTACACGTTCTGGGCCACGGGGAGCGCGGCGAGCGTCACCGCCGTCGCCACCTGCGCGGGGTCCAGCCCGAACGCGTACCGCGCGAGGACGAAGGCGAGCGCCGGCATGACGACCGCCTTGAGCACCGACGCGACCACGACGGCCGTGCGCCCGCCCGGCTGCTGGAAGGGGCGCGACCCGTGGAGCGACATCCCGAAGGCGAGGAGGATCATCGGCACGGCCGCGCCGCCGAGGATCTCCAGCGGCGCGAGCACCGGCGCCGGGACGCTCCAGCCCGTCAGCGAGACGACCGCGCCCGCGAGCGAGCCGAGGATGATCGGGTTGCGCACCGGCTGGGCCAGCACGAACCCCACCGACACCCGCCCCGACGTCTGGGCGTCCAGCACCAGCAGCGTCACCGGGGCGAGGATCAGCAGCTGCAGCAGGATCACCGGCACGACGGCGGCGGGGTCGCCGAGCACGTACACGGCCACGGGCAGGCCGATGTTGTTGGCGTTCACGTAGCCGGCCGAGACCGCGCCGATCGTCGCCTCCGTGGCGGGGCGGCGCAGCCAGAGCAGGTTGACGACGACGAACACCGCCGCGACCGCCACCGCGGCGATCGCCTGCACCAGCAGCGGCGCCTGGAAGAGCTCGCCGACGTCGGCGTCCGCGATGACCGTGAACAGCAGCGCGGGGCTGGCGACGAAGAACCCGATGCGGTTCAGCGCGGTCCGGGCGTCGGGCCCGCCGAGGCGCAGGCGTGCCGCGACGTACCCGACGGCGATGACCACGCCGATGATCGCGAAGCCGGTGAGGATGCCTTCCATGCGGGGCGGGGGGGAGCGCGCCGCGTCAGCGGGCGTCGCGCAGGGCGCCGGTCAGCACGTCCAGGCCGACCGAGCCGAGGCTGAGCGCCCGGGCGTGGAACGCCCGCAGGTCGAACTCCTCGCCGCGCGCCTGCGCCGCCGCCCGGGCGTCGTCGCGCGCCTGCTCCCACAGCCGCTGGCCCACTTTGTACGACGGCGCCTGGCCGGGCCAGCCGAGGTACCGGTTGAGCTCGAAACGCACGAACGACTCGGGCATGTTGACGTTCGCCTTGAGGAACGGCCACGCCTTCTCGGCGTCCCACACCCCGCCGCCCCACTGCTCGGGGGCGGGCTTGCCGAGGTGCACGCCGATGTCGAGCACCACCCGGGCCGCGCGCATCCGCTGCGCGTCGAGCATGCCGAAGCGGTCGCCCGGGTCGTCGAGGTGGCCGAGGTCGGCCATGAGCCGCTCGGCGTACAGGGCCCAGCCCTCGCCGTGCCCTGAGACCCAGCACATGAGGCGGCGCCACGAGTTCAGCGTGTCGCGCGCGACGACGGCGGCCGCGCACTGCAGGTGGTGGCCGGGCACGCCCTCGTGGTAGACGGTCGTCTTCTCGCGCCAGGTGTTGAACTCGGTGACGTCGGCGGGCACCGACCACCACATGCGCCCGGGCCGGGAGAAGTCGTCGCTCGGGGGCGTGTAGTAGATGCCGCCGGTCTGGGTGGGGGCGATGCGGCACTCGATGGTGCGCACCGGGCCCTCGATGTCGAAGTGCGTGCCCGCGAGGTCCTCGATGGCGGCGTCCGCGGTCTCCTGCATCCAGCGGCGCAGCGCGTCGGTGCCGTGCAGCGTGCGGGCCGGGTCGGCGTCCAGCGCGGCGACGGCGTCCTCGACGCTCGCGCCGGCACCGGCGATCTGGCGGGCCACGGCCTCCTGCTCGGCCACGATGCGGGCGAGCTCGTCGAGGCCCCACTCGTACGTCTCGTCGAGGTCCACCTCGGCGCCGAGGAACTCGCGGGAGAAGCGCGCGTAGCGCTCGCGGCCCACGGCGTCGCGCTCCGGCGCCTGCGGCGCGAGGTCGCGCTCGAGGAACTCGGCGAGGCGGGCATAGGCACCGCGGGCGGCGGTCGCGCCGCGCTCCAGCTCGGCGCGCACGAGGCTGCACGCGCTCGACTCGTCCAGGACGGCGGCGGCGTCGTCGCTGCGCACGAGGCCGTCGAAGAACGACTCGTGCCCGTCGAGGCCGGCGAGCTCGCGCGACTGGGACACGCCCTCGCGCACCTGGCGGATCGCGGCGACCTGGCCGCGCCGCGCGGCCTCGGTGAGCGACGCGACGTAGCCGTCGATCGCGTCGGGCACGGCGCCCAGGCGCGCGGCGACGTTCTCCCAGGCCTCGACCGAGCCGGTGGGCATGAGGTCGAAGACGTCGCGCAGCTGCTGCACCGGCGACTCGATGTTGTTGAGGCTCGCCAGCGGCTCGCCGGCGTCGTGCAGCTCGAGCGCCAGGCCCACCCGCTCGCGCATCGCGGCCAGGGTGACCCGGTCGACGGCGTCCAGCGGGCCGCCGTCGCGCTCGGCCACGTCCAGCTCGCGCAGCACGGCGCGGTCCGCCTCGGCCCGCTCCTCGTGCCCGGCGGGGGACAGGTCGGTCATGCGGTGGTCGTGACCCGGCAGCCCGATCGCGGTGGCGAGCAGCGGGTCGAGCTCGGCGGACCGGGCGACGTAGGCGTCGGCGACGGCGTCGACCGCCGAGGGGGTTCGAGGGGCGGCCGGGACGGTGTGCTGAGTCACACGCGAAGCCTAGCCCCGCTCGGCCGCGCGCCCGGCTCCGGTCCGCTCAGGCCGGCGGGGGCTGGCGGCGGTCGTCGTACCGCTCGACGGTGTGGCTGGTGTGCGCCCGCTGCCGGTTCTGCACGAGTCCCAGGATCAGCGCGAGCACCCCGGCGCCGATGCAGATGTAGCCCACGATGTTCAGGTTGACGACCTCCCAGGTGTCCGGCGCGATGGCGAATGCGAGGACGGCGCCGACGACGATGAGGAAGATGCCCGTTCCGATACCCATGAGCTGCCTCCGTTCTGCTGAGTCCGGGCTCGGACGCCCGTGCCTCGATCCTCGCGGGGTCCCTCTGTGCTCGCGCGCTGTGCCTGCGGGACCTGCCCGCGAGACGTTCCCGCGAGACGAGGACGCCCCGGCCCGGCGGCTCGGCTAGCCTCGGGCCTCGTGCACGAGGACGTGAAGGACACCCCCGCCCCCCGCACCCGACCCCTGAGCGTCGTGGTCGCCCCCGACTCGTTCAAGGGCAGCGCCACGGCGACGCAGGTGGCCGCGGCCCTCGCGGCCGGGGCCCGCGCCGCCCTGGGCGGCGA
>NZ_JBHXAW010000023.1:0-25716 GCF_042726645.1 Isoptericola sp. NPDC060257 | reverse complement strand
GGCCCGCCGTCCGGGCCGGGCATCAGGGCTCGACGCCACCCTCGGCGCCGCCCTCGACGTCGCCCGGGGCGGCGGACCGCAACCGCTCCAGGAGCGGGCCGGCCGCCTCGTCGAGGAACTGGCCCTGGCGCTCGTCCCCGATCTGCACGAGCGCCAGGTCCGTGAACCCCGCCTCCCAGTAGGCGGAGGCGGCCTCGACGACCGCGTCCAGGTCCGGGCCGCACGGGATCGAGTCCGCGACGTCCTCGGGGCGGACGAACGCGGTGGCGCGGTCGAAGGCCTCGGTGGTGGGCAGGTTGGCGTTCACCGGCCAGCCGAGGCCGAACCAGCGGAACTGCTCGTGCGCGCGGGCGATCGCCGCGTCCCGGTCCGGGTCCCACGAGATCGGCATCTGGCCGATCTTCCGCGACGGTGGCAGCGCCGCGTCCTCGCGGACGGCGTCCCACCGCTCGACAAGGCCCGCCTTCGGCTCGGTCGCCACGAGGTGGTCGGCGAGCGGCGCGAGGTGCTCGACCGACTGCCGGCCCGAGACGGCCACGCCGATGTCGACCGGCACGTCCGGCAGGTCCCACAGTCGTGCCGAGTCCACCTGGAAGTGGTCGCCGCGGTAGCTGACGAGGTCGCCGCTGAAGAGCACGGAGATGATCTCGACGGCCTCCGCCAGCAGCTCGTGCCGCTCGTCGACGGCGGGCCAGCCGGCGCCGACGACGTGCTCGTTGAGGTTCTCGCCGGCGCCGAGGCCGAGGGTGAACCGGCCGTCGGAGAGCAGCCCGACCGTCGCCGCCTTCTGCGCCACGACGGCCGGGTGGTAGCGCAGGGTCGGGCAGGTGACGTACGTCATGAGCCCCACGCGCTCGGTCGCGTGCGCCACGGCCCCGAGCACGCTCCACGCGTACGGGGAGTGGCCCTGCGCGTCCAACCACGGGAAGTAGTGGTCGCTCATGACCTCGAAGTCGAAGCCGGCCCGCTCGCCGCGCACCGCGTACTCGACGAGGCTCTTCGGGCCGGCCTGCTCGGTCATCAGGGTGTAGCCGAAACGGGTCATGCGGCCACCGTGCGACGGCGGGCGGATGCCCGCACGCCGTCGTCGTCCCGGACTACCGCGCGGCGTCGGGGGCCTCGAGGTCCTCCGCGTCGACGATGCGGTACGCGTACCCCTGCTCGGCGAGGAACCGCTGCCGGTGGGCGGCGAAGTCCTGGTCCACGGTGTCGCGGGCGACGACGGCGTAGAAGTGCGCCGTCCGGCCGTCGGCCTTGGGCCGCATGACGCGCCCCAGCCGCTGCGCCTCCTCCTGGCGCGACCCGAACGACCCGGACACCTGGATCGCGACCGACGCCTCCGGCAGGTCGATGGAGAAGTTCGCGACCTTCGACACCACGAGCCGGCTGATCTCGCCCTCCCGGAAGGCGGCGAACAGCTTCTGGCGCTCGCGGACCGTCGTCGCGCCCGTGATGAGCGGCGCGTCGAGGTGCGCGCTGAGCTCCTCGAGCTGGTCCAGGTACTGGCCGATGACGAGCACCTGGTCGTCCGGGTGCTGCGCCACGATCCGCTCCACGACGCGGTTCTTGCCCGGCGCGCACGCGGCGAGCCGGTACTTGTCCTCCGGCTCGGCCGTCGCGTACACCATCCGCTCGTGCTCGGGCAGCGTGAGGCGCACCTCGACGCAGTCGGCGGGCGCGATGTACCCCTGCGCCTCGATGTCCTTCCACGGGGCGTCATAGCGCTTGGGGCCGATGAGGCTGAACACCTCGTCCTCGCGGCCGTCCTCGCGCACCAGCGTGGCGGTGAGGCCGAGGCGGCGGCGCGCCTGCAGGTCCGCCGTCATGCGGAAGATCGGCGCGGGCAGCAGGTGCACCTCGTCGTAGAGGATGAGGCCCCAGTCGCGGGCGTCGAGCAGCTCGAGGTGGCTGTACACGCCCTTCCGCTTGGTCGTGAGCACCTGGTAGGTGGCGATCGTGACGGGCCTGATCTCCTTGCGGGAGCCCGAGTACTCGCCGATCTCGTCCTCGGTGAGGGTGGTGCGGCGCACCAGCTCGTCGCGCCACTGCCGGGCGCTGACGGTGTTGGTCACGAGGATGAGGGTCGTGGTGCCGGACTTCACCATCGCGCCCGCGCCGACGATCGTCTTGCCGGCGCCGCAGGGGAGCACGACGACGCCGGAGCCGCCGTGCCAGAAGCCGTCCACCGCCTGCGCCTGGTAGGGGCGCATCTCCCAGGCCTTCGGCTCCTCGTGCGGGGTGCGCGGGTGGGTGGGGGAGGCGAGCGCGATCTCGTGCTTCTCGCCGTCGACATACCCGGCCAGGTCCTCCGCGGGCCAGCCCAGCTTGACCAGGACCTGCTTGAGGTGGCCGCGCTCGGAGGGGTGCACGACGACGGTCTCGTCGTCGATGCGGTCGCCCACCAGGCCGGCGGTGCGCTTCGACTTGAGCACCTCGGCCAGGACCGCGCGGTCGCTGGCTTCGAGGACCAGCCCGTGCGTGGGGTGCGTGGCGAGCGTGAGGCGGCCGTAGCGGCCCATCGTCTCGGCGACGTCGATGAGCAGCGCGTGCGGCACCGGGTAGCGCGAGTACTCGATGAGGGTGTTCACGACCTGCTCCGCGTCGTGCCCCGCGGCGCGCGCGTTCCACAGCCCCAGGCTGGTGAGCCGGTACGTGTGCACGTGCTCCGGCGCGCGCTCCAGCTCCGCGAAGGGCGCGATGGCGCGGCGCGCGTCGTCGGCGCGGGGGTGGTCCACCTCCAGCAGGATGGACTTGTCGCTCTGCACGATGAGCGGGCCGTCGGTCATGCGGCTCCTTCTTCGGGGGGTGGCGATCCAGGGTGTCAACGCCGCGGGCGGGCGCGGTTGTTCCGTGCGGGTGTCCGGCTAGGTCAGCCGTCCACCGGCTCCACACCGGCGATGCGGTGCACGGCGACGGTGAGCTCCGCCTCGCGCGCCGGGTCCAGCGCGCGCAGCCGGCCGCCGTCGAGCCGCAGCGGCTTGAGCGCGCGCCGCTCCATCGTGCCCGACGCGCCCACCATCTCGATCCACACGACGCGGCCGTCGCGCAGCGCGTCGTGCAGGGTGGCCAGCGCGTCGCCGGGTTCGGTGGTGCGGGACCGGCCGGTCGTCGCGGCGCCCCGGCCGCCGTGCACGGGCTCCGGCGGGGTCGCGACCCCGCTGCCCGGCGGCGCCCCCGCCGCGCGGTGCGAGGCGGCCAGCCGGTCCACCGCCGTCGCGTCGCCGGCGTCCGCGGCGCGCAGCCGGGCCACGAGGTGCGCGCGGGCGTCGTCCGACGTCGTCTCCGGTTCGGCGGCCGGGCCGCGGCGCGGGTCGCGCGGGGTGCGGTCCGGGCGCGGCGGGCGGCGCAGGCGCGCGCTGAGCACGCGGCCGTCGGGGCCCTCGACGGCGGACAGCAGGCCGCGGGCGCGCAGCGCGTCGTGCAGCTCGGCGGCGGGGACCGCCGCGGCCAGCACCGTCGGGGCGAGGCGCACCAGGCCCAGGTGCGCGAGCCGCGGGTCCGCCGCGAGCCCGGCGAGGACCGTCGGGTCGGCCGCGCGCACGTACGACCCGGCCGACCCCACCCGCAGCGACTCGTGCCGCCGCGCCGTGTCCCGCACCAGGTACTCCAGCGGCTGCGGCACGGGCACCCGCGAGCGGTGCGCCAGCGCGTCGAGCAGCTCGTCCGCCGTCGCGCCGTGGTCCAGCGCGCGCGTCACCGACGACGGCGAGAAGCGCACGGTCGTCGCCGCCCCGCGAGACTCCACGTCGGCCGACCGCTCCAGCAGGAGGGCCAGTGCCTGCGACGGCCGGCCCGGCACGATGCCGGTGAGATCGCCCTGCAGCAGCACCTCGTCGACCTCCGGCGGCAGCGCCGCGCGCAGCGCCCCCTCGAGGCCGTCGTCGGACGCGTGGTCCGCCCCGGTGCGCTGTGCGTCCGACAGGAGGGCGAGGAGGGCGGAGCCCGGGCCGGACAGCGCCCCCGCGCCGGTCGCGCCGAGCAGCGCGGCCTCCGTCAGCAGGCCGGCGACCGCCTGCTCCGGCGGCACGGTGCGCGGCGCGTGCCAGCGCAGCACCGTCATGACGGCGTCGACGTCGAGCGCGGTGCCGGGCTGCGCGGCCAGGACCTGGAGCACCTGACGGCGCAGCCGCGGCACCCAGCCGCGGTGCAGGTCGGGGGACAGCGGCGCGCGCAGGCTGCCCTTCTCGTCGCGGGAGCCCACCAGCCACGGCGTGCGCCGCGAGCCCGCCCACGCCGCGGCGAGGAGCGCCCAGCGCTCGGCGTCGTCCATCACCTCCCAGCGGTCGGCGACGGTCGTGGGCCGGTACGACGGCGGCGCCTCGCCGTCGTCGGCCACCACCCCCGCGGCGGCGGCCACCTCGACGACGAACGCCGTGTCCGCCTCGTCCGCGCCGAGCGCCTGGGCCGTGCGGCGCAGGTCGCGCACGCCGAGGCCGCCGCTGCGCAGCACCGCCGGGGCCGTGTCGTCCCACGCGGCGACCAGGAGGTCCACCCGGCGCACCAGCTCGAGCGCGGCGCTCGCGGCCTCGGCGTCGACGGCGGGCTCCGGCACGGCGCGCCCGTCCGGCCGGGGCGGCGCGAGCTCCGGGGAACGGTGCGTGCGCCCGCCGCGCAGCGCCAGCCCGACGTCGCGCGGCAGCGTCACGTGCCGGGCGTCCGTGCGCAGCAGCAGCCGCGCGTCGACCAGGGCGTCCACCGCGGCCCGCGCCGGCGTGCCCGGCGCCGGGACCAGGCCGATCGGCGGCCCCCACGTCAGCGCGTCCAGCACCTCGCGCCCGCCGCGGGGCAGGTCGGGGAGGGTGACGTCGCGCGCGTCCCCGGCCGTCGGCTGGCTGCGCTCGTCGGGGCGGGCCGGGCCGAGGCCGGCGGGGTGCGGGCCGAGGACGTCGTCGAGACCGGGCGCGGGGCGCAGGTCCGGGTGCCCGGGCTCGCCCGCGTCCCAGAGGAGCGCCGCGGTCAGCGCGTCGGCGAGCGAACGCTCGACGGCCGACCCTCCCTCGTCGGCACCGACCGCGTGCCGCACGTCGTCGGGGGAGACCGGGCCGTTGCCGGCGAGCGCGACCACCGCCTCCAGCGTCTGCAAGGTGCGCGCGTCCGCGTGCGCCAGCGCCCGCTCGAGGGCCGTGCGGCTGGACGCGCGGGCCGCCAGGGAGCGCAGCGTGGACGGCGACGGCGTGGCCAGGTCCGGCCGGGCGCGCAGCAGCGCGAGCAGCTCGGCGTCGTCGCGTGCGCGGATCGCCTCCGTGAAGGTGCGGGGCGCGTCCGTGCTGCCGGCGCCGTCCGCGACGTCGGCCTCCGCCGTGCCCCGGGGCGACGTGCTGGCCATCTGATCGATGCTACGCGCGGGTGGCGGTCGTCAGCCCTGGGCGGTGCGACGGCAGACCTCGTCCCACGGGGTGGGCTCGAGGCCCCAGCGGTCCCGTGCGGCGGAGTCGTCGAGGACGTACGGGCGCTCCCACTGGTAGACGAGCTGGCGCACCTCGCGCATGAAGGGGGAGACGGCGGCGACGGCGGCGAGCGCCGGCCCGCGCAGCGAGCGGGGGCGGACGGGCGGGTGCCCGGCGGCGGCGAGCACGTCGGTCAGGGCCTGCGCCTGGGTGCGCGGCGCGTTGCTCGGCACGTGCCAGGCGCGGCCGTGCGCGCCCGGGTCCTCGGCCGCGACGACGAGGGTGCGCGCGACGTCGCCCACGTCGGTGAACGTGTGCGGCAGGTCCGTGCGGCCCATCATCGTGACGCGCTTCCCGGCCAGCGCGGCCGGGAGGACGCGCGAGACGTGCCCGTTGCCGCCGACGCCGGGGCCCATGTAGTCCGACGCCCGGACCTCGACGGCGCCGCGCACCCGGCCCTCCTCGAACGCGCGGCGGGCGTCGGCCCACATCCGGGTGCGCAGGACCCCCTTGTGGTCGGTGGCGGCGTCGGGCAGGTCCTCGGTCATCGGTCCGTCGACCGGGCCGTACGGGTAGAGGTTGCCGGTGATCGCGTAGACGGCGCCCGAGCGCTCGGCGGCGGAGAGGAACGCGGCCGCGAGCGGCGGCCAGGCGCGCTCCCACTGCGTGTAGTCGCCGGGGTTGGCGCAGTTGTACAGGACGTCGGCGCCGTCGGCCGCGCGGGTCAGGGCGTCGGCGTCGGACGCGTCGAGTGCGGCGTGCGCGACGCCGGCGAGCCCGCTGTCGCGGCCGCTGCGGGTGACGACGGTGACGTCGGAGCCGCGCTCCGCGAGCAGGGCGGCGACGTGCCGGCCCACGGGCCCGGCGCCGACGATCAGGTGGCGGTCGGTCATGACTGGTGCCCCAATCCGAGAGCGGTGCTCTCTGCTGGGTCGAGCATGACACTGCCGACGCCCCATGGCAAGAGCGGTGCTCTCGTTTGTGGTCGATGCTCTCGCGTGCCAGGCTGAGGCGCATGGCCGACGCACCCCGCACCGCCCGCGCCCTCGCCCGGGAGACGCTCACCCGCGAGATCCGCACGGCCGCCCGCGCCCGCCTCGCGACCGACGGCCCGGCCGCCCTGTCCCTGCGCGCCGTCGCGCGCGACGTCGGGATGGTCTCCTCCGCCGTCTACCGCTACTTCCCCAGCCGTGACGCGCTGCTCACCGCCCTCATCGTCGAGTGCTACGACGAGCTCGGCGCCGCCGTCGAGGACGCCGACGCGGCCGTGGCCGACCGCGACGACGCCGCCGTGCGCTGGCTCGCCGCCTGCCGCGCGCTGCGGGCGTGGGCCGTGGCGCACCCCGCGGAGCTCGGGCTGCTGTACGGCACGCCGGTGCCCGGGTACGCCGCGCCGCGCGCCACCGTCGACCCCGCCACCCGCGTCGTCCGCGTGCTGGTGACGGTCGTGGCGCGCGCCCACGCGTCCGGCGCGACACCGCGCCCCGCGCCGGACGGCGCCCCCGACGCGACCGCCGTCCTCGGCCCGGCGCGGCAGTTCGTCGCCGCGCGCGGCATCGTCGAGGACGCGCCCACGGAGCTGGTCGCCCGCACGCTCATGGCCTGGACCACGCTGTTCGGCACCGTGTCGTTCGAGATCTTCGGGCACCTCGTCGGCTCCGTCGCCGACCCGGAGGCGTGGTTCGACGCCGTCACCCTCCGCCTGGCCGCCGACCTCGGCATCACTCGTTGACGGTCGCGGACCAGGACCGACGCCGACCAGGCGGTGAGTGCCGGAATGGGCGGCGAAATCACCCGATCACGGGGTCAACCGCCTGTTCGGCGCGAACGGAGGACGGTCGACCCGGACCGATGCGGCACCCTGCCGCGCCGGCCGGTAGCCTGAGCGTCTGGCCGTGTGCCGGGCGCGCGCCCGTGCACCGGCCGGATCCGGCTCCGCGCACCGGCGCGGGGCCGTAGTCGACGACGAGCACGAAGAGGTTCAGGTGCCCACCGGCAAGGTCAAGTGGTACGACGCGGAGCGCGGGTTCGGCTTCATCGCCAGCGAGGACGGTGGGGAGATCTTCCTGCACGCCTCCGCGCTGCCCTCGGACGTCGAGAGCGTCAAGCCCGGCGCCCGCGTCGAGTT
This sequence comes from Isoptericola sp. NPDC060257, assembly GCF_042726645.1. Classification (NCBI taxonomy): domain Bacteria; kingdom Bacillati; phylum Actinomycetota; class Actinomycetes; order Micrococcales; family Promicromonosporaceae; genus Isoptericola; species Isoptericola sp. NPDC060257. The sequence continues at coordinate 18,201 of NZ_JBHXAW010000023.1, read as the reverse complement.
CGGTGTGGCCGACGGCCGCCGCGGCCCGTCCGCGCTGTCCGTGAAGCTCCTGGACCCGACGCCGTCCGTGGCCAAGGCCAAGCGCAAGGCGCCGTCCGAGATGGCCGGCATCGTCGAGGACCTCATCAAGGTGCTCGACCGCGTGGGCGACCAGCTGAAGCGAGGCAAGTACCCGGACGCCACGGCGGGCAAGCGCGTCGCCACGCTGCTGCGCGCCGTCGCCGACGACCTCGACTCCTGACGCTCCGGCCGGCGACCACGCCCGAGACGAGGGCCCGAGACGAGGACATGACGAGCACGAAGAGGACGACGACATGGTGACCGCTGCCGCTGACGCCCCCGCACGCACGACGCGGGTCAGCTCCCGCGCGCGCAAGGACGCCGTGCTGCTGGGCGCGGTCGACCTGGCGCGCGAGGCCGCGCAGGAGGGCGCGACGTCGCCGTCGGACGTCGGCGAGCACCTGGGCACGGTCGCCGAGGGCGAGCGCCTGATGTCGCACCGGTTCGCCGCGACGATGCCCGGTTACCGCGGCTGGCACTGGACGGTGACGCTGGCGCGCGTGCCGCGCGGCAAGGTCGCGACCGTGTGCGAGGTCGAGCTGCTGCCCGGCGACGACGCCCTGCTCGCTCCGGCCTGGCTCCCGTGGTCGGAGCGGCTGCGCCCGGGCGACGTCGGCCCCGGCGACACGCTGCCGTTCAAGGCCGACGACCCGCGCCTCGAGCCCGGCTGGAAGGCCACCGGCGACGAGGAGCTCGACTCCGTCGCGATCGACGAGCTCGCCCTGGCCCGCGAGCGCGTGCTGTCCCCGCAGGGCCGCGACGAGGCCGCCGAGCGCTGGTACCGCGGGTCGCGCGGCCCGACGGCGCCGGGCGCGGTCGCCTCGCCGGCGGAGTGCACGACGTGCGGCTTCCTCGTGCCGCTGCAGGGCCCGCTCGGCCAGCTCTTCGGCGTCTGCGCCAACGCGTGGTCGCCCGACGACGGCAAGGTCGTGTCGCTGGACCACGGCTGCGGCGCGCACTCGGAGACCGACGCCCCGCACCCCCCGAGCGACTGGCCGGCCGACGCGCCGCTCATCGACGAGCTCCGGGTGGAGGCCGTGACGGTCGGGCCGCGAGCTCCGCGGACGCCCGCCGACAGGGCCGAGGGTGCGGACGAGACCGCCGGCACGACCGCTGACGCCGCCCGCGACGGCACGACCGACGCCGCGGAGGCGGACCCCGCTCCCGAGCGCCCCGACGCCGAGTGACGGGCGACGTCTTCGGGACCGCCGCGCTGCGGCACGCGGTCACGGAGGCGTGGCTCGGGTCGGGCACGCGCTTCCGGGAGGACGCGAACGCGGAGGAGGACCACGCGCGCGGCTACTACCGCGACCGTGTGGTGACCGAGCTCGCGCAGAACGCCGCTGACGCGGCCGCGCGTGCGGGTTTCCCGGGGCGGCTGCTGCTGCGCCTCACCGAGCTCGCCGGCGACCCGCGGGGGGTCGCCGTCCTCGCCGCCGCCAACACGGGCGCACCGCTGACGGCGGACGGCGTCGCGTCGCTCGCGTCGCTGCGCGCGTCGGCGAAGTCTTCCCCGTCGGTCGAACCCGCCCAGGCCCCGGCAGGGACCCCCGCAGAGGTGGGCCGCTTCGGCGTGGGCTTCGCGGCGGTGCGCGCGGTCTCCGACGAGGTCACGGTGCGCTCCAGCTCCGGCGGGGTGCGGTTCTCCCTGGTGGCGACGCGCGAGCTGCTCGACGACGTCGCCCCGGAGGGCTCCGCGCTGCGCGACGCCGTCGCCGGGCGCGGCGACGACCTGCCGGTGCTGCGCCTGCCGTTCCCGGCGCCGGCCCTGGGCGACGGGGCCGACGGGGCCGACGACGAGCGGGGCGGGTTCGCGACCGTCGTCGAGCTGGTGCTGCGCGACGACGACGCGGTCGCCTCCGTGCGCGCCCAGCTCGACGCCGTCGACGACGCGCTGCTCCTGGCGTTGCCCGCCCTCGCCTCGGTCGCCGTCCACGGCGACGACGGGGGGACGCCGTCGCGGGTGCTCGCCGACGTCGACGACCGGTGGGAGGTGCTGCGCCGGTCGGGAGAGGTCGCCGACGACGAGACGGCGGACCTGCCGCTCGAGCAGCGGCGCCCGCGCTGGTCCGTCGCGTGGGCGGTGCGACGGGACGACGCCGGCACGTCCGGCGACGGCGTCGAGGCGGACGGCGGCGTCGTGCTGCACGCGCCCACCCCGACGGACGTGCCGCTCACGTTCCCGGCGCTGCTCGTCGCGTCGTTCCCGGTGGACCCGGGACGCCGTCGCGTGCTCCCGGGGCCGCTGACCGACCGCCTCACCGCCGAGGCCGGGCGCGCGTACGCCGACCTGCTGGCCGGGCTGGCGCCCGAGCGGGGAGCGGACGTGCTCGACCTCGTGCCCGGCGGGATGCCGGCCGGTGACCTCGACGCCGCCGTCCGCGACGCCGCCCTCGATGCGCTGCGCTCGGCGCCCCTGCTCCCGGCGCCCCCCGACACGACGTCGCCCGCTGAGGACGCGGGGCCCGTCGCGGCCCGGGTCGCCCCCGCCGACGCGACGGTGCTCGTCGGTGCGGCGGGCGACGACCCGCGGCTCGTCGGCGTGCTGGCCGGCGTCGTGCCGGGTCTGGTGGCGCTCACGACGTCGCAGCAGGGCGTCGCGCGGCGGCTGGGCGCGGCGCCCACGACCCTCGCCGACGTCGTCGCCGACCTGCCCGGCGGCCTGCCCGCCGCGCGCTGGTACGCGCTGTGCGACGCGCTCGAGCCGTACGCCGCCGACCCGGGGGTGCTGGAGGCGCTGGCCGGCGCGCGGGTGCCGCTCGCGGACGGGCGGACGGCGTCCGGGGTTCGCGGCACGGTCGTGCTGCCGGAGGACGACGACGACCCCGCGCTCGCCGCCGTCGCCCGGACGCTCGGCGTGCGCGTCGTGCACCCGGACGCGGCGCACCCGCTGCTGGTCCGGGCGGGCGCGTCGTCCACCAGCCCGCGCGCGCTCCTGGACGACCCGGGCGTGCGGGCGCTCGCGCTGGCGGCGTCGGAGGCGCTGCTCGACGGCGCGGACGAGGTGCCCGCGACCGGCGCGGTCGCGGCCCCCACCCTCGTCGGGCCGGTGGACGAGGGGCCGCGCGAGGTGGTGCAGAACGTGCTCGCGCTCGCGCGTCTGGCGCACGCGGGCGGCGGGCACGACTTCCCGTTCTGGCTCGGCGAGCTGCCGGTGCCGACGGAGGACGGCTGGCGCCCCGCGCGCGAGGCGGTGCTGCCTGGCTCGTGGGCGGCCGCGGCGATGCCGGGGCTCGCGCCCGTCACGCGCGCCGCTGTCGCGTACTACCCCGCGCCGCTGCTCGTCGCGCTGGGGGTGCGGGCCGACGTCGACACCTACCGGGTGGCCGACGTGCTCACGCCCGATCCCGCGGACCCCGAGCCCGAGCACGGCCCCGACGACCCGGCCGGCTGGCTGTCCGGCTGGGAGGACTACCTGCGGTTCCTCGCCGACCGCGTCGGCCCCGGGGTCGACGTCGGGGACGTGGAGGCGGTCGCGGACCTCGACGCCGTGGGCGACCCCGACGACGACCCCGACGACACGGACGAGGGCGACCCGTGGGGGCGGGTGCTCGCCGCGCTCGCCGCGGACCCGGACGCGCGCCGCGCGCTCGTCACCCCCGTGGCCGGGGCGCCGTCGTACACGGCGTGGTGGCTGCGCGACCGGCTCGGCGGGCCGTTCGCGGCGCACGACGGCGTGCCGCTGCTGCCGCCCGCGCCGCCTGCCGTCGCGGCGCTCGACCCCGAGGCCCGGCGCGCGCTGGGCGTGGTCGACGGGCTCGACCGGCTCGACCCGCTGGACTGGCCGGCCGCGCTGGACCGGCTGCCCGACGTCGGCACCTCCGTGCCGCTGCCGGTCGCGCTCGGCGTGTGGCGGGGCCTCGCGGGCCTCGCGGTGCGGCTCGCGCCCTCTGCCCGCGCGGCCGCCCTCGACCCGCTGCCCGACCGGCTGCCCACGCTGGACGCGAGCGACGTCGTCGTGCGCCGGGCCGACGACGTCGAGGTGGCCGGCACGGCGCGCTGGGCCGTGCTGGGCGCGGTGCTGCCCGTGCCCGAGGCGGAGGTCGCGGCGGTCGCCGACCTGCTCGACCTGCCGGTGGTGGGGGAGGGCGGGCTGCCCGCCCCCGACGGGCCGGGCCGCGAGCGGGAGCTCGACGAGCGCGTCGCCGCCCTGGACCCGCGGCTGCCCGCGGTGTGGTTCGAGCACGGCCGGTTGTCCGTGGCAGGCAGCCCCGTGCCGTGGTGGGTGGACGCCGAGGGGCGCGCGCACGCCACCGACCGGGCCGGCCTCGCCGCCGCGCTCGCCGACGTCCTCGGCCGGCCCGACCGCTGCGCGCTGCTGGCCACCGTGCTGGCCGCGCCCGAGCGCGCCGCCGAGCTGTGGGTCACGACCGCCTGGGGCTGATCCCCGCGTGGCCGACGAACGGCCGGACCTCCCTACGATGTCCGGGTGCTCGAACCGCGGAACCTCACGACCTCGACCGGAGGCGCGCTGCGCCGCCTCACCCTCTTCACCGGCTCGTCGGCGGGCCGCGACCCGCGCTATGCCGCGGCCGTCCGCGACCTCGCCGAGGCGCTGGCCGGGAGGGGTGTCGGCGTCGTCTACGGCGGAGGCCGCGTCGGGCTGATGGGCGAGATCGCCGACGCCGCGCTCGCGCGCGGCGGTGAGGTGCTGGGCGTCATGCCGCAGGCCCTGGTCGACGGCGAGATCGCGCACCCCGGCCTCACGCGGCTGGAGGTCGTGGCCGACATGCACGAGCGCAAGCTGCGGATGGGCGAGCTCGGCGACGGGTTCGTCGCCCTGCCGGGCGGCGCGGGCACCCTGGAGGAGCTGTTCGAGGTGTGGACGTGGCAGCAGCTCGGCATCCACGCCAAGCCGGTGGCGCTGTACGACGTCGGCGGGTTCTGGCGACCGCTGCTCGCGATGGTCGACCACATGGTCGCCGAGGGCTTCCTCGCGTCGACCTACCGTGACGCGCTGGTCGTCGCGGACACGCCTTCGGCGCTCCTCGACGCGCTGGACGCCTGGCAGGCGCCCGCCGCCAAGTGGGGACGCTGAGGCCCGGGACGGTCAGTCCTCGCCGCGGTACTCGCCGCGGTGCTTGCGCTCCCACAGGAGGCCGGCACCGCCGAGGAGGATGCCGGCCACGCAGGTGATCACCGCCTCCTCCGTCGCGTCGCCGAGGGCGTACACGACCACCGTCGCGACGAGAGCGACCGCCCACAGGCCGATGCCGCCGAGCAGCACGCGCCGCAGGTCCACGCGCAGCGGCGGCGGGCCGGGACGGCGCTCCTCGGGATGGGTGAGCAGGCGGACGAGCGAGGGCACCCGCCCATCCTATGTCTCGGCTGCCAGGACCGTGGCCCGCGGCGGCAGTCGTCCGGGGCACCCCGGCCATGACGCGACGGTGCGGTTGAAGAGCGGGTGAAACCGCAGGTCAACGGGTGAAAACGGCGTCGGGTGAAAGGCGGGGTGAAAGGCCGCCGGAAGGCTCTCCGAAAGCCCCGCGACGCTCCTACCTTGGTGACGCCACCGCGCACAGGTGCGGTGCTCGACCCGGGAGAGGAGGCCACCGTGATCACCGTCTCGGACATCGGCCAGCCGCTCCGGTCGCGCACCGCCGCGCTGCGGGCCGCGCGCCTCAAGGAGGTGCGGGACTCGTTCCGTGCCGGGTCGTGGCAGACCTCCTACCGCCGCCGCCTGGTGCGCACGGACGTCGTCGTGGTGGTCGCCGCGGCCGTGACCGCCGCCGTCGTGCGGGGCGTCGTCGTGCACGACCACGTCACGCCGTGGGTGCTCGGGGACCAGCTGCTGTCCGTCGTCGTGCTGGTGACCGCCTGGCTCGGCAGCCTGTGGGCCGCCCGTGCCTACGACGTGCGGGTGTTCGCGTCCGGGCCGGCCGAGTACCAGCGGGTGTTCGACGCGTCGTGGCGGCTCGTGGCCCCGCTCGCGCTGCTCGCGCTGCTGCTCGCCCGCCCAGGCATCTCCTTGTTCCTGCTCGTCGCGGTACCCACCGGCGTCGTCGCGCTCCTGCTCGGGCGGTGGCTGTGCCGCGAGTGGCTGCACCGGCGGCGGCGCGAGGGCGGGTGCGTCACCCTCGTCCTCGCGGTGGGGCTGCGGGACCAAGTCGAGCGGCTCGTGCACGAGCTCAACGACCGCCCCTCCGGCTATCGGATCGTCGGGGTGTGCGTGCCGACGTCCGACGACATCCGGCCGGGCGAGGAGATCCTCGGCGTCCCCGTCCTCGGGGACCTGCGCACCGCGGGCACGATGGCGGCCCAGGTGGGCGCCGACTGCGTCGCGGTCAGCGGGTCCGACGCGATCACCGCGGACGTCGTGCGGCGCCTCGGGTGGGAGCTCGAGCCCGTCGGCGTGGACCTCATGCTCACCGCCGAGCTGGCCGACGTCGCGGGGCCGCGCATCACCGTCACCCCCGAGCAGTCGGTGTCCCTGCTGCACGTCGACGCCCCGCGCTTCACCGGGCCGCGGTACGTGCTCAAGTCGGTCGTGGACTGGACGGGGGCCGCGCTCATCACGCTGCTCCTGCTGCCCCTGATGGCGGTGGTCGCCCTCGCCGTGCGGGTCACGAGCCGCGGGCCCGTGCTGTTCCGCCAGGACCGGGTGGGGCGCGACGGCCACACCTTCGAGATGTTGAAGTTCCGCAGCATGCGCCAGGGCGCGGACCGCGAGCACACCGTGCTGACCGGACCCAGCGACGGCGACGGCGTCCTCTTCAAGCTCCACGACGACCCCCGCGTCACCACCGTCGGGCGCGTGCTGCGCCGGCTGTCGCTCGACGAGCTGCCGCAGCTGTTCAACGTGCTCGCCGGGCAGATGTCGCTCGTCGGGCCGCGGCCGCCGCTGCCCGACGAGGTGTCGAGGTACGAGGCGCGCGTGCGCCGACGGCTGCGCGTCAAGCCCGGCCTCACCGGGCTGTGGCAGGTGGGCGGGCGGTCCGACCTGTCGTGGGAGGAGGGCGTGCGGCTCGACGTCTTCTACGCGGAGAACTGGACCGTCTTCGGCGACCTGCTCATCCTCGCCCGGACCGCGAAGGCCGTGGTCACGGGGCGGGGAGCGTACTGACCCGTCGTCGCCCTGCCGCGCGTCCCGATGTGAATTCCGCGTCACCACACGGTTTCCGTGCAGGAGTCCTTCACAGGATCTGGCACGATTCTGCTCATGGCGAACCAGACCACCGCGCCGCCGCAGGGCGAGCTGAGCGCGATCGACCGCTTCTTCAAGATCACCGAACGAGGCTCCACCATCGGCGCGGAGATCCGCGGCGGTCTGGTGACCTTCTTCGCGATGAGCTACATCATCGTGCTCAACCCGCTGATCATCGGCACCGTGCCCGACGGCACGGGCCAGGTGCTCGGCGGCGGCACCGAGGCCACGCCGGAGACGCTCGGCATGGTCGCCGCCGCGACCGCGCTGATCGCCGGCGTCGCGACGCTCCTCATGGGCGTCTTCGCGAACTACCCCCTCGGCCTGGCCGCCGGCCTCGGCCTCAACGCCGTCGTCGCGTACTCCATCGCCGGCCTGCCGAACGTCACCTGGGCCGACGCCATGGGGCTCGTGGTGATCGAGGGCGTCATCATCCTGATCCTCGTGCTCACCGGGTTCCGGGAGGCCGTGTTCAACGCGGTGCCCGTGGAGCTCAAGACGGCGATCAGCGTCGGCATCGGCATGTTCATCGCGCTGGTCGGCCTCGTCAACGCCGGCTTCGTCGTGCCCGGCGAGGGCACCGTCGTCGCGCTCGGCAACCTCGGCACGTGGCCGATGCTCGTGTTCGTCGTCGGCCTCGTCCTCACCATCGTCCTGTTCGTGCGCAAGGTGCGCGGCGCCATGCTCGTCGCGATCATCACGGCGACGGCGCTCGCGGTCGTGCTCGAGAACACGCTGCACATCGGCGCCAAGAGCGCGGAGAACCCTGACGGCTTCAACCTCAACGCGCCCACCTTCTCGGGCGTGGTCACGACGCCGGACCTCGGCCTGATCGGCCAGTTCTCCCTGCTCGGCTCGTTCCAGAACATCGCGGCGGTGTCCGTGGTCCTCATCGTCTTCTCGCTGCTCATCGCGGACTTCTTCGACACGATGGGCACGATGGTCGCCGTCGGCTCCGAGGGGAAGCTCCTCGACAAGGACGGCAACCCGCCTCGCACGCGCGCCATCCTCGTGGCCGACTCGCTCGCCGCGGTCCTGGGCGGCGTCGGTAGCACGTCGTCCAACACCGCGTACGTGGAGTCGACGACGGGTGTCGGCGCCGGCGCGCGGACCGGCTTCGCCGCCGTCGTCACCGGCGCCCTGTTCCTGCTCGCGACGTTCCTGTCGCCCGTCGTCGCGCTGGTGCCCTACGAGGCCGCCGCGCCCGCCCTCGTCTTCGTGGGCTACCTGATGATGGCGCAGGTCGCCGGAATCTCGTGGCGCAACGTGGAGATCGCCATCCCCGCGTTCCTCACGATCATCATCATGCCGTTCACGTACTCCATCGCCGACGGCATCGGCGCAGGCTTCATCGCGTTCGTGATCATCAAGCTCGCGCTCGGCAAGGTGCGCCAGATCCACGCGCTCATGTGGGTCGCCGCGGCCATGTTCCTCGTCTACTTCACGCTCGAGCCCATCCAGGTGGCGCTGGGGCTCTGACCTCGCGCGACGGCGTCGCACCCACGGCCCTGGCCGGTCCTCGCGACCGACCGGGGCCGTCGTCGTGCGAGGGTGAAATGTTCCGCGGCTTCTGCCCGGTTGCGGCCGATTTCCGCGCTGGGTCGTGATCGATCCGTGGTCATCCGGTGCGGTGTACGGGGAGGCCCCCGCTACGATTGCCCCGGCCGTCGGACAGGGTCTCGACGGACCCTGGGAAGCCTTCTCCGACGAGCAGCCCCGCCCCCGAACCGAGGACTGGAAAGCATGCCCGCACGAGCCGACCGCCGGTGGTCGTCGACGACCGTCCGGAAGGCCGCGTGGCACCTGCGCCACGGCGGACCGGCCCAGCTGAGGGCGTTCCTGCGGCGGCGCCGGGCGACAGGGGAGCAGCGGTCGGGCGCCGGCCGGATGACGAGCGAGGGCCTCACCTTCGACCCCTGGGACATGCCGCGCCGCGCCCCCGGCCGCGACCTTCGGGTCGGCGTGATCCTGGACGACTTCTCGCGACTCGCGTTCGGCTACGAGTGGGAGCAGGTGCTCCTCAAGCCGTCGTCGTGGCGGGAGCAGCTGGACGGGCTGGACCTCGTCTTCGTGGAGTCCGCGTGGCGCGGCAACGGCGGGGCGTGGCAGTACCACCTCACCGGCACGTCGGCCCCGCGGCCCGCGCTGGTGGAGATGCTCGACGCCGCCCGCGAGCGGGGCATCCCGACGGTCTTCTGGAACAAGGAGGACCCGGTCCACTTCGAGGACTTCGTGGACACGGCGGCCCTGTTCGACCGCGTGTACACGACCGACGTCGGGCGCCTCGACGCCTACCGCGAGCGGCTGGGCCACGACCGCGTGGGCGTGCTGGCGTTCGGCGCGCAGCCCGCGATCCACAACCCCGTGCGCTCCCACGGCGACGGTCCGGGGCGCGACGTCGCGTTCGCCGGCACGTGGTTCGCGCACAAGTACCCCGAGCGCCGGGAGCAGGCCGAGATGCTGCTGGGAGGCGCGCTGGACGCGTCGCCGCGCATGGAGACCGGGCTGGAGATCTTCTCGCGGTTCCGCGGGCAGGGGGCCCAGTACGAGTTCCCGGAGCCGTTCGCGTCGCGCGTCGTGGGCTCGCTCGACTACGCGCAGATGCTCACCGCGTACCGCGACTACAAGGCGTTCCTCAACGTGAACTCGGTGGTCGACTCGCCGAGCATGTGCGCGCGCCGGATCTTCGAGATCACCGCGTGCGGCACGCCGGTCGTCACGGCGCCCAGCGCCGCGACGGGGGAGTTCTTCCCTGCCGACGAGGTCTTCGCGGTGACGACGCGCGCCGAGGCCGCGGACACGGTGCGCGCGCTCGTGCGGTCGCCCGAGCTGCGCGACCGCGCCGTCCACCGGGGGCAGCGACGCATCTGGCGCGAGCACACCTACGGCTCGCGCGTGCAGCGCGTCCTGCACGACGTCGGCCTCGCGCCGTCGGCGGAGGTGGCGCGGCCGAGCGTCACCGCGCTCGTGTCCACGAACCGCCCGCACCGGCTCGACGATGTGCTGCGCACCATCGGCGCGCAGGCCGGTGTGCAGGTGCAGCTCGCGCTGCTGACGCACGGCTTCGAGGTGGACGAGGCCGACCTGCGCGTGCGGGCCAAGGAGGCCGGCGTCGAGGACGTCGTGCTGCTGCAGGCGGGGAGCGACGTCCCTCTGGGGTCGTGCCTCAACCGGCTCGTCGACGCCGCGGACGGTGACGTGGTCGCCAAGCTGGACGACGACGACCTGTACGGCGAGCAGTACCTCTCCGACCAGCTGTACGCGCTGGACTACAGCGGTGCCGCGGTGGTGGGCAAGCAGGCGCACTACATGTACCTCGAGGGCCACGACGCCACCGTGCTGCGCTTCGCGGAGCGAGAGCACCGGTTCACCGACTTCGTCATGGGCCCGACCATCGTCGCGGCGCGTGCCGTCGCCGCCGAGGCGCGCTTCGGGGAGACCGCGAGGGGCGAGGACACCGAGTTCCTCCGCCGGGTCGTGGACCGTGGGGCGCGGATCTACTCCGCGGACCGCTTCAACTTCGTCCAGATGCGCTCCGGCGAGGGCCGGCACACCTGGACCGTCACCGATGCCGAGCTGCTCGCCAGCGGCTCGGTCGCCTTCTACGGACGTGCCGACCGGCACGTCCTCGTCTGAACAAGGACAAGCGATGGAGATCAACACCGTCGGCGTGATCGGGCTGGGCTACATCGGCCTCCCGACCGCGGCGATCCTCGCGTCGAGGGGCGTCAAGGTGGTCGGCGTGGACGTGAAGCCGTCCACCGTCGAGGCGGTCAACCGCGGTGAGGTCCCGTTCGTCGAGCCGGACCTGGCGAGGGAGGTCGCCGACGCGGTGGAGCAGGGCACCCTGCGCGCCACGGACACCCCCGAGCCGGCGGACGCGTTCATCGTCGCCGTGCCGACCCCGTTCCAGGGCGACCACGAGCCCGACCTCTCGTGCATCGAGGAGGCGGCCAAGGCCCTCGCCCCGCAGCTGCGCGGCGGCGAGCTCCTCGTCCTCGAGTCGACCTCGCCCCCCGGGGCCACCCGCGCGATGGGCGAGTGGGTGCTCGAGGCTCGCCCCGACCTCTCCCTGGACGGCGCCGACGGCCGTCCCCAGATCCACGTGGCGCACTGCCCGGAGCGCGTGCTGCCGGGCCGCGTGATGATCGAGCTGGTCACCAACGACCGCATCGTCGGCGGACTCACGCCCGAGGCGGCGCGGCTGGCGAAGGACCTGTACGCCGTCTTCTGCCAGGGCGAGATCCTGCTCACCGACGCCGTGACCGCCGAGATGGCGAAGCTGGTCGAGAACTCGTACCGCGACGTCAACATCGCCTTCGCGAACGAGCTGTCCCTCATCGCCGACAAGGTCGGCGTGGACGTGTGGGAGCTCATCCGTCTGGCCAACCACCACCCGCGCGTGAACATCCTGCAGCCCGGCCCCGGTGTCGGGGGGCACTGCATCGCCGTGGACCCGTGGTTCCTCGTCGACGCCGCGCCCGAACAGGCGCGCCTCGTCCGCACCGCGCGGGAGGTCAACGACAGCAAGCCGCAGTGGGTCATCGACCAGGCTGTCGCCGCCGTCGAGGGGATCGAAAGGCCGACCATCGCGGCTCTGGGCCTCGCGTTCAAGGCCGACATCGACGACCTGCGCGAGTCGCCGGCGCGACGCATCGTCGCCGGGCTCGCGGACCGGCTGCCACAGGCACAGATCCTGGCCGTCGAGCCGCACGTCCGAGAGCTTCCCGAAGACCTCGCAGGCCGAGGCAACGTCGTACTGAAGGACCTCGACCAGATCTGGGGCGCAGACGTGATGATCGTGCTCGTCGACCATTCCGACTTCCGGACGACCTTCGCCGAGGATGCGATTCGTCGGACCTCGGTGATCGACACCCGGGGGGTGCTCGCATGAACGCCGGTACGGATCCGGCGGGAGGCATCACGCGGCACCTCCGGGGGCTTGTCGCCGCGGTCGTCGCGGCCGGTGCGCTCACCTCGCTCGCCCTCGGCCTTGCCGGGGTCGGCAACAGCCTGCTCCAGGTGTCGACGGCCGTGGGGGTCGTCGCGATCCTGGCCCTGGGCGCCCGGGACGAGAGGCGTTCCGCGATGCGCGACGCGCGTGCTCGCGCTCTGATGCGGGACAACATGAGCGCGATCCGCCACCTGACGGAGACGACGCGCGCCGCGGACGCGAGGATCGCCGAGGCGATCGACGACATGCGTCGTGAGCAGGCCGATGCCCACGCGCGACAGGCCGACGCCGCCGCACAGGTGGCTGCGGACGTCGACCGTGTCGTGGGTCTGGTCGGCAGGCTGGACGCGGTCCACGAGCTCGAGCGTCTCCGGGAGGCGCAGGCACGGAACGGAGCGCGGGCCCGTCTGCTCGCGGAGAGCCTTCGTTCCCACGAGAGGACCAGGGGATGACACCAGTCACTGAGCTTGATGTCCTGCAGATCGGCGAGTTCCGGTTCGCCGGCGGGTCCGGGCGACGGCTGGCGGAGGAGGTCGAAGCCCTCAGCGACCTCGGACTGCAGGTCGGCCTGATGGCCCTCAACACCTCGCGCTTCAAGCGCGGGACGCCGTGGCACCGGCGGATCCTTGAGGTGCTGAAGCGCCCGAACGTCTTCGTCGTCGAGCCCACGGCGACCGTCGCCACGGACCTGACGGTGCTGAGGCATCCCGCGCTCCTGGCGGAGGCCCTGCCCGAGACCCGGCGCATCCGCACCGGCAGAGCGCTCGTGGTCGCGAACCAGAGCCGGGTGATCGACGGGATCGACTACGACGCCACGCAGGTGCACGAGGCGTTGACGGCGTGGCTCGGGATTCTTCCGACGTGGATGCCCATCGACGGCCATGTCCGCGACGAGCTGCTGCTGTCGGCCATCGACCGGCAAGCGATCTCGGACACGGACTGGATCCAGCTGCCGTGGCGGGAGGAACCGGAGTCCGTCCTCGCGTACGAGGCGGAGGGGTTGAGCATCTTCTGCCCCGAGGCGCTGGCCGACCAGGTGCGGACCTCGATGGACGCGTACGGTCCCCTCCAGGCCGACGGCGGCGACGTCCGCCTGTTTGTCGGGGACGGGTCCGCGGACCCGAGCTCGACCTGGCGCGTGGCGCTCGGGGCGGCTCACGCGGGATTCCGGGTGATCCTCCCGGCACGGGCCGTCGAGGAGATCGGTTGGTCCGGTCCCACGTACTCGCACCGCGGCATCGCCGACGCCGTGGCGAGCGTGGCTGCCGGCGTCGTCCGGTCGCCCGTCGTCGGGCGCGCCTTGCACGACGTCTACGCTCGGGATCTCGTCCACCACCTCTACGGATACGGATCCCGGCGGGACGCCGGCCGTCCTAGCCCCCGAGCCGCGACCCGCGGACAGCGGGCGAGACCCGTCGTCCTCTTCGTGACGAGCAACGGGGCCGGCATGGGACACCTCACCCGGGAGCTGGGTATCGCGAGGGCGCTCGCGCCGTACGCGGATCCCGTGTTCGTCTCCTTGTCGCAGGGCGTGCCGGTGGTGCGCAAGTTCGGGTTCCCCTACGAGTACGTGCCCTTCACGAGTGCGTTGCACGCACCCGCCGACCAGTGGAACAGGTACTTCCGCGAGCGTCTCAAGCGAGCGATCGAGACCTATGACGCCGCCTGCGTGGTGTTCGACGGGGTCTGGCCCTACGGAGGGCTGATCCAGGCGGTCAAGGCCACCGGCGTCCGCTCCGTCTGGGTCCGGCGGGGTATGTGGAAGCCCCACATCTCGCCCGACCAGCTGCGCACCGCGAGCCGGTTCGACCTCGTCATCGAGCCCGGCGACTTCGCGGCGTCCATGGACCGTGGAGCGACGACGACGGTGTCGGACGCGCTGAAGGTCGAACCCATCACCGTCGTCTCCTCCGGGGAGATCCTCGGACGGGACGAGGCGCGGCGGGCGCTCCACCTTCCTCTGGGGAACAAGCTCGCACTGGTGACGCTCGGCGCGGGCAACATTAACAACATCGTGGACATGCAGGGACTGTTCGTACGGGCCGTCCAGGGACTCGGCCCCGAGTGGCGTGCGGTCGTGACCACGCCCCCGATCGCCGACAGCTCGGGGGTCGACGAGGCGATCGAGGTGTCGGCGTTCCCGCTGGCCCGGTATGCGATGGCTTTCGACTTCGCGGTCTCGGCAACCGGCTACAACTCGTACCACGAGTGGCTGATCGCGGGGCTGCCGGCGATCTGGGTGCCCAACCACGACACGATCACCGACGACCAGGACGCGCGCGCAGAGTTCGCTGAGCGGGAGGGGCTGGGCCTGAACGTGCCCGAACCGACCGCCGCCTCGGTGGGCGAGGCTGTCCGGACGATGGGTTCCACGGAGGTCAGACAGAAGATCGGTCAGCGTGCCGAGGACCTGCCGAGAACAAATGGAGCGACGCGCGCGGCCGCGGCGATCGCCGAGCTGCTGGGGGTGCATGCCGGATGACCACGCACGGCGCCACACGACCGGCCCTGGTCGCTGACCTGATCAGGGACATCAGGGCGGACCTGCCGCTGCGGTCTCGTCCGAGGCTCGACGTGGGAAGCACCAAGGGTGTGCGGGCGCACGAGACGACGACGCTTCCGCTCTACCTCGTCCCTGTCTTCGACCTCGCGGACAGCGCGCTCGATCGACTGTTCCGACAGCTCTACGGTGCGCAGGCGGCATCGGACGGCTTCCGTGTCGTGCTGTTCACCTCGGACGACCTGTTCAAGCGGGCGCGTGCGTACGGCTGGGCCGTCGAGCACGTCATGGACGAGAGCAGCTGGATCGGAAGGGGCCGAACGTCCGCCGAGTGGGAGACCCACGCCGTGGAGTCGTTCCGCTGGGCGGTCGGCGAGTACGGCGCTCAGGGGATCCTGCTCCCCGAGGCGAACGGCGACCTCACCGAAGAGCTCTTGTCCGCACGGTTGCCCGTCTCGGCGGAGCATCCGGACGGAGCCCCTGACCCCCGGGAGCCGTTCGCGTCGTGGCGGGAGTGGAGCAGCGGCGGGGGCACACTGCGCTGGGGGGAGTCGCACGTCCGGACCCACGACCAGACGGTGGAGGTCCAGGCAGTCCGGGGCGACGCCCACTCCCACGTGGTGTTCCTTGGCGCCTGCGACGACGACGGCGTCTCGTCGTTGCTGACCGCGGCTCGCCACAGCGACTGGTCCACCGTGGTCCTCTCCGCCACGGACGACGCGGCCGCGTCGGAGCTCGGAGCCAGGACGTGCCTGGGCCTGACACCTCCGGGGTATGTGCGCGTCGCTGTGGTGGGACCGGGCGTGGCTGACGTCGGTTACCTCGTGGCGCTGAACGACTTCGTCGTGCGGGCCGACGGAGACCGGTACGTCGTCGCTCCGTGCCTGGAGCGCGACGCGGACCACGAGGCCCGGTTGGGTGACTGGCAACCGATCGAGGCCGGAGCGTTCGTGGACGCGGTGGACGACTACGTCAGGTGGTGCCGCAGCAGCCAGAACAGCCGTCTGTCCTTCGCGGCGGTCTGACCTCATGGAGCAGCCGACGCCGCCGGGCACGTTCCTGCACGTGGCGGGAGCGCGTCCGAACTTCCCGAAGCTGGCGCCGGTGTACGACGCGCTTCGGTGCCGTGGTGCCCGTCAGTTCGTGGTGCACACGGGCCAACACTTCGACGACGCGCTTTCCGGAGTGTTCTTCCGGCAGCTGGGTATGCCCGCTCCGGATCGGAACCTCGGTGTCTCTGGCGGATCGGACTCCGAGGTCATCGCACGGATCATGCTGGAGTTCGAGGCGGTCGCCAGGTCGATCGACCCCGTGTGCGTGATCGTGTACGGGGACGTGAACTCGACGATCGCGGCGGCAACGGTCGCGGTCAAGCTCGGAATCCCGGTCGCTCATGTCGAGGCAGGGCTGCGGAGCCGAGACCGGTCCATGCCAGAGGAGATCAACCGCATCGTGACCGACCACTTGGCCTCGGTCCATTTCGCGACCAGCTCGGATGCTGTGGAGAACCTCGCCGCCGAAGGCATCACGGGCGAGGGCGTCGAGCTCGTCGGCAACCCGATGATCGACACGTTGCTCCTCTCCATGGAGAGGTTCGACGCGGAGGCCTTGCGCCGTGACCTTCGACTGCCGCACGAGTACGCGACCGTCACGGTGCACCGGCCCGGGAACGTCGACACGGACGAGGACGCCCGCGAGATCGTCGAAGCGGTCCACGGAGTCGCCGACCTGGTCGACGTCGTCCTTCCTGTGCATCCGCGGGGGAGCGCCCGCCTGCGGAGTCAAGGCCTCGAGAAGCACGATCGGGTGCACGTCGTGCCACCACTTGGCTACCTCGAGTTCATGGGGCTGGTACGAGAGTCCCGCCTCGTCGTCACCGACTCCGGCGGCGTCCAGGAGGAGACGACCGTCCTCGGCGTCCCGTGCCTGACGCTCCGGGCGAACACCGAGCGCCCGGTGACCATCACTCACGGGAGCAATCAGCTCGTCGGCCGTGAGAGCGTGGTTCGCGCGGCGACCCAGGTGCTCGCCGAGGAGCGCGGCGTGAGCGTGCGCCCGCCCTTGTGGGACGGAGCAGCCGGGGAGAGGATCGCGGATTCCTTGAACCGGCGTTTTCAGCATCTCTCGATCAACTGTGCTCAGAACCGCTGAGCGCCGTCATCCAAAGCTACTGACATCAGGGGAGAACGTCGATGAAGGTCTCTGCCGTCCGGGACGAGTCGTGGGTCAGGTTCTCGTGCGAGATCGAGGACGGGGACACGCCTGTCGTGACTCCGGGATCGCTTGCCGCCCATGACGCGCGGGTGCGGCTGTCGTCCGAGGTCCAGGTCCACCCAGATCTCATGGCGCTCGCGGCGATCCTCGTGTTCGCGCCATGGTCGCGACGCTTCGAGTTCGAGTTCGGGGTCAGTGCGCAGTTCGCCGACACTGCTCGAGACGCGGCCGGGTTCGACGTCGGGCCCGTCGATCCCGCCCTGGCGCCGAGGTCCCGCCCCGCGGACTCCGTTCCCGGGCTGTGCTACAGCGGTGGAGCCGACTGCACGGCCGCGCTGACGGTCATGCCCGAGTCCACGGTGTCGTACTTTCTTGATCGGATCTCCCGTCCGGACGAAAAGTGGCGTGGGCTCTACCGCAAGGAAGCCGCGCACCACGCTTGCGCGCAGCTGACGAGGGCGGGGCGCACGGTGAACATGGTCGAGACGGACTTGGAGTTCGTTCGGTCTCCCGTCGGCTTTCCGCATGACTTCTCGAACGCGGTGCCGGCGGTTCTGAGCGCGGACCGTGACGCCCTGGGGTCGATCGCTTGGGGGGCAATTCTCGAGTCCACCTACCGCGTGGGTTCCCTTCGCTTCCGGGACTATGTCAAGAGCCCTTGGTTCGTGGGAATCGGCCCCCTGTTCGAGGCGGTCGGCCTTCCGGTCTACAACCCTGTCGCCGGTGTCAGCGAAGTGGGTACCGCGATCATCGCAGGCAGGTCGGAGTACGGTTCGTACGCTCAGTCGTGCATGCGCGGGTTCGTGGGCGAGCCGTGCCGTCGGTGCTGGAAGTGTGCCCGCAAGATCCTTCTCGAGTCGGCCCTCTCAGGGGAATGGCCGGATCCGCAAGAGATCAACGCCATGGCGGTGGGCGCGGACACGCCAAAGCTCTTCCTCAAGGAGCCGCTCAAGCACGAGGGGGTCGTCGCTTTCTTCGCGAGGCGCTACCCGACGGATGGTGACAGTGAATTCATGCGCTTGCTGAACGAGCGTGTGACGGGCTACTCGGTGGAGTGGCTGAACCATTGGTACGTGCCGTCGATGGACAACGTCCCGACGGACCTGCGGGAGTTCTCGACCGCCCGCATCAACGAGTACCTCGAGCCGATGTCGGTCGACGAGATGGAGGACTTCCGGTCCTGGGACATGCGGCCCATGCTGGCTACTGATCGACGCAAGAATGCCACGGCAGCGTTCTCGGACTACCTGAACGGCCTTCTCCTGGAAGCCAAGGGGGCGTCCCTGTCGGCACGGTGACGTGGCGTTGCGGCCGCCCTGGCGTCGTGGC